>DCIM01000086.1:52694-68877 GCA_002316005.1 Prevotellaceae bacterium UBA1726
TTGCCCCCATTATAATAGCAAGGAACAGAGCACCAAGGACAACTCTTATACACACCAAAGGCAACTCACCAATTGAGATGAGTCGCCCGAATATTCCTGTTCCTCCCGCAAGCAGAATTGCCGCATGGAGTCTTATGTATGCGTTATTCTTGTTAACTATTCCTTTTGCCATTATTTATTTTTTCTTTTCTTTTCGATGATCAACGAATGCGTAATCCTTGAACTTATCCTTCGGGAACACGAAATTCGCGTCAGCTATACTTCCGGCCTTGAAATTTGAAATATTCACCGTTGTCTTGAAAATAGCAAGTTTAATTGCCATACTCATCGGATGAAGGTTAGCTTTATTCACCTTTGCCTCCACCTCGCGAATGCCGAACATTCCGTGCTTCTTCACCTTTGCCCTAACAATGTAGAAATCGCCTTCTGTCTTGTAACTGAAATTGAAGTCGTTGACATTATACTTGAACTTCGCCAGGTACTCATCCTTATTCTCGTCATCATGACGATAAATATCTACATTCTTCTTTTTCTTGTCAACCATATAGGCGGTGACACCATCATCCCACGAAAGATAGCGACTTTCGGTGTATTGCTGTTTTGGCCCTTTGTACTTGATATCACCTGATGTCTTGTACAATCCGATGATATTTACCGAATAGGTCAACGACGAGCCCTTGTCACCAAAGACCATATCGTAGATTTTGTTGAACAACACTCGTGCCTCTTTCGCGTTTTGCTCATCTGTACCTTTTGCCTCACTGCAAAGAGCTGGCATGATGATAAGCATGGATAAAATCAATTTCCTTAGCATAACTTAGTTTCTTTAGTAATCGTAATTTGCACTTCATTTTACTGATAGTGAAAAGTAGACGCAACACGATTAGTCAAAGTTACAGTATTTTTTCAAAAATTAGCAAGAAATTTACTTCTATCACACTTTTTAAACATAAAAGACAACACCTATATATGCAATTATCAACTGAAAATCTGTCATTTCAATATTTTTCTTAACCACGGCAATATCAAGTCGCGCTTGAAATAATGTGCCTTCGTGTCCACATTCACCATCTCAAAGTACTCGCTTCTTGTCAACCCTTCAGGAAGACTCTGGTAGTCAACACGCGATGATGGTTCTGCGAAGCGCTTCTGATGATGACACTCCACTGCATCCGGCGCACCTGCCGACTGATACGCTTCCAGCACTAAGCGGAAATCGCGGTCGAGTCCTCCCTCGGTAAAGATGAGATGACGAGGGGCAAGAGCGCAACAGACATCGGGGAAGTTGAATTCACGCCAGTAATCTGGAATGAGATGGCGGATGCTATTCGGGAAGATTCTTCTACCCTTCTCGTTTATTGCAGTCATCGACAGGGCTCGTTCCTGTGTCTGACAAAGGAAATCATTATAGACAAACGCATAGATGTCCTTATCCATAACGCCAATAACCATCATCGGTTCGGTACCAAGCGAGAAACCGCTGACAACAATTCGCGACTTGTCTATCAATGGTTGCGTCTTCATCCATTGCAGTATCTGATAATCCACAAACGATGTATATCCGAGCCAACTCCAACCTAATTCCAAAAGTATTCGGCTACTGAGGTCGTAGTCGTAATCCCACGAGTCGGGGTATTTATTCTCCTGGTCGGCTTGCTCGCCTGCACAGGCATTGTCAACGCATACGGCAATCCATCCTTCCTTCACATAGGTAATGCCCATTCCCTTTCCTTCGGTAAGCGCTTCCATCGTACCTCCCGATCCTGGAATACACATGATAGCAGGTGTCTTTGCGGTGCATCCGTCGGGAATCATCACAAGAAATGGCGCTACGGCCTTTTCCAATGGATAGCACTCCCAATGCTCAATCCTATAACCTTCTTTCTGTTCAACGCTGACAAGTGCTGGTTGTGGTTGGTTCTTGACTTCCGGCCATTTCATCACGGCCTTCATTCCTTCCTTCAGTTTCTTCTGCCACTTGCCATACTGCTTTTTCGTCATTCCTGCCTTAAAGGTACAAGCGGGTTCGGTGTCGCGTAGCATCTGGTGAAGTATGGCATAAGTACTCTGCAATCGTCCGTCGGGACGATTACTTACAAGTGTTGTATCTTGCTGTGCAAAACTGTCAAATGCACAGAAAAACACCACGAGCAAAAGGATTATCTTCTTCATAATCATCACCATGTTTTTGTTATTGCATGCCAGAGGCTATATCGTGCCTCCGGATTCAATTGTTCCAATTGTGCAAGTACTGCTGTCATCTGTGTTCGCTGTGTATCATGCTCATACGGACACAATGTCTTCTGCTTCTGAAAACCTTCATTTTCTGCCACCTCGCGAATCATCTGTTCGTGAACGAGGCATAGTGGGCGAATCACCGAAAGCGGATAATGCTCCATCTGCATCTCGGGTTTCATCGACGAGAATGAACCTTCGAATGTGGCATTCATCAATGCCGTTACGAGGAAGTCGTCCATATGATGCCCCAATGCCACCTTATTATATTTATTATCTACGGCAAACTCAAACAATGCCTTCCTGCGATTCCACGCGCAAAGGAAGCAATGTGTCTTGCGAGGGTCGGTTGACTCGTCAAAGGAAGAGTGCAGGATATGCAACTTAACTCCTTCATTTTCACAGAATTGTTCTATATAGGTACGCTCCGTCTCGTATGGAATATTATCCATTATCACATGAGCCGCCTCAACCTGTATGGAGGGTTTATAGATGCGCGCCTGTTGAGCGAGAAGCCTTACAAGTTCGAGCGAGTCCTTACCTCCCGAAAGGGCAATGAGTATGCGGTCGCCATCGTTCAGCAGATGGTAATCACTACATGCCTTGCGGAATAGTTTTCGTATCTTTCGCTCCACTATGTGTATAATGCTTTTTCCTTAATGACTAATGACCATCGTGACCATAATGACCACAGATGACTAACTCTCGGCCGTTGCCTTATCCTTCAAATACTTGCAATAGATTCTCACGGCTGTTTCCACCATTCTTATGCAAGGGCGCTTCTTGTAGTATTCGTCTGTTCGCGCCTCGGGTGTTGCCACAATCTTTATCTCTGGGATGGTTCCATCGGCTCGTTGTTTGTTCAAACCGAGCAACTCCTTACAGATGATGCTGCCCGTCTCTGCACGGAAATCGGCAGCAAGGCGCAGAACAACTTCATAATCCTTCTTCTTCAGTTCCTGCGATGGATATGGGTTGTTTTCATAATCAAGAACAGCACACGAATCATCGACATCCTGCACTTCCAAACCTGCAAGCATGAACATTGCACAAGCCGAACCGCATGTCTCTCGCATACGACCAATACCACCGCCAAAACTTGCCGAGAAGCGCGCCATCAGCGACTCTGGGATATCATAGATATCGGCAAAGGTCATAGCAACTGATTGCGAGCAGTTGTAACCTTGCTTAAAGAACCCTACGGCCTTTGCCACTAATTGTTCTTCATCGATTGCGTGAATTCTTGATTTTTCCATAATCATTCTGCTTCTAATGAAATACGGACTCCCTCGTTTCTATCTTGCACCACGAGTTCGCCATCAACAACATCCAACTTTGCTACCTGTAACGAAGAACGACGCTGACCATAAGGAATATTACCTCGTTCGTCCATCTCCACTTCAGTATGCTTCTTTCTCTCTGGATGAGTGAAGTAGAAGATATATGCTTCATCGCCACATACAACGACATCTCCATGAGCACCCGAAGGTCCATCTTCCGGACGTGTGCTTGCATCTGCCAAGATACGATTCTGCTGGCGATTCCAGTGTGTGAAGTCGGATGATTTATATACTGCCATTCCTTGCCATTCATCGGCAATAAGCCAATAACTGCCTTTGAATCGGAATGCCTTTGCACCTTCCTGCGAACTATCTGTCACAGCGGCTTCATCATTACCTATCCAATTTTCAAGATCCTGACTATCAGCACAATATGAGCGCGACTGATACTTATACCACATACGCCAACTGCCATCAGGCAATCTCAGCAATGTTGGGTCGATTACATCTTCCTTAGGGAGTTTCACAGGTCCTTTCCAATCCCAGTGCCACAAGTCCTTTGAGGTGTAATGCATCAATGTTGCCTTTCCTCCCCAATGATTACGAGTACCACGGATGAAAACAACAAACATATGGTATGTTCCATCATGATAAACAACATCCGGTGCCCAGAAGGTGTTTTCACCTGGTTCAAAATCAAGGTCGAGTGTACCTCTGTAGTACCAAGAGCGGCCCTTGTCTTCACTGCATGCTATACCAATCTTATTACCGTAACAGTAAGCCACATCGGCCGCTTCGCAGTTTGCACGGCGTTGGGTGTAGAGAATCCACCATGTCTTCTCACCTCTATTATATATCACACATGGGTCGGCGGCACCATCGGTAACAGGGTCACGAAACAGTGGTGCATCGGCAATCTGTGCAAATGCCTCAAAGGCGAAAAACATTGCAAAAAATGCGAAAAAGAGTCTTTTCATATACCTTGAATATTATTTCTGACGCTGGCGAACAGCCTCGAACATCAATATTGCTGCACTGACAGACACATTAAGCGAATCCAAACGACCGAGCATCGGTATGCGGATATGTGCATCGGCTGCCTTGCGCCAGATATCCGTAAGACCTGTTGACTCTGTACCCATCACAATGGCAGTGCCACAAGTCATATCGGTATCATAATAGAGTTTTGAATCCTGCAACTGTGCGGTGAGGATTCTTATGCCCCTACCCTTCAGGAAATCAATGCATTCTGCCGATTCGCAAGCCACACATGGCACGCTGAAAATGCCTCCAATACTACTGCGGATGAGGTTTGGATTATACAAATCGGTCAATGGGTCGCACACAACCACCGCATCCACCTTTGCAGCATCGGCACTACGAAGAATAGCACCAAGATTGCCCGGTTTCTCAACACTTTCAAGCACCACAACGAGGGGATTCTCTGGAAGATTGAGTTCCTCGAGCGAGAGATAATGTGGCACTACTTCGGCAACAACACCTTCTGTTCCTCCACGATAGGCAATCTTGTTGTAGACATCGGCCGAAACCTCAAACACCTTCACTGCGGCATCGAGCATCGACGCTACCCTCGCCCAATTCTCCTCACCAAGAATCTGCGGGCAATAGAAAACAGTGTCGATGACAAGGTTTGCCTCCAGACAATGCTCGAGTTCGCGTTGACCTTCAACAACGAAGAGGTTTGCCTTTCTGCGCTCCGACGACTTCTGCTGCAACAGCAAAAGACGCTTTATCTTTGGGTTCTGAGCACTTGAAATATAATTATCTGTCATTTTTACTATTATTTTTACTCACCGAGAATACGGCGAATCTGATTCTTCAACACATGGAAAGCAGGACTTGCCATTGCTCCGTGGTCAAAACCTTGCATCTCATAGAGCAGACAATCCTTATGTCCAACGAGTTTTAGCATACGCCAGAAATATGCCTGTTCCTCATAACGGCCATAGAGTTCGAGTTCACGATCGCCCGAAATGATGATAATCGGTGGGGCGTCAGCACGAAGATGTGCCAATGGTGCGTACTCATCAATCGTTGGATCAAGCGGTTGCTTACCTTGAAGTTTTCTTACATTATAATGTGTAACACACTGTCCGCTGAAAGGAAGAAGTCCTGCAATTTGATTGGCATCAACACCATATTTTGCAAGCCATTTCTTCTCAATACCAACCATATCAGTGAGGTAGCCACCGGCAGAATGACCACTCACAAACACTTTCTTTGCCGAACCGCCATACTTCTCAATATTCTTGAAAACCCACGCTACGGCAGCGGCGGCATCGTCGATACAATCGGCAGGAGTACACTTTGGCAACAGGCGATAGTTAACCCCGACAACAACATATCCACAGTTCTTCAGTTCTCCAGGAATGAACTTGCTTCCACCCTCAAGGCCACCACCATGAAACCATACCACTACAGGGCAATCTGTCTTGTCGGCTGGCGAATAGACATCGAGTTTACAACGCTCCTTTGCATAAGCGTCGTCACTTGAAGAATAAGGAATATTCTCAACAAATTTATAATCCTCGGCAAATACTGCAACAACACAGAGGAGGAGGAACGAAACCAACGAAACAGTTCTTTTAAGCATCTTTTTTAGTTTTAGTTTTGAGTTATCATTTTATGACGCAAAGTTACAAAATAATCTCCATCTAAACAACTTTTGTGGTAAATAATTCGCAACTACTTGGCGACAAATTCTGCAAAAGCCAAAGCCATGCATCAATAATGTAAAATATATTCAAATACACAAAATCCCATTCTAAGTCAAATAGCATAATATTGCCGCTTCCAACCCATTGATTTTCAGAACATTGCAAACGCGGCATTTACATACGGTCATTTAACTGAAATAATCGCGTCAATTAAGCGTAATGAAGTGGTCATTTAACTGAAATGACACACTCATTTAACCCAAACCGGCATACATTCCAATTATGTAAAGAAAAATCAAGAAGGATACAAGTTATATTTGATGTGGTGGTCATTTGGTCATTAATGTCATTATGGTCAATTGTCATTAAGCAGAAAACACACCGTATAAATGCTCAAAATAGTATTATATATTATATAATACTATTTTGGCGTAGAATAACGGTATGGGCGCCAAAATTCCTTAATGACTAATGACTATCGTAACAATAATGACTAAACTATTCGGAAGGTCATAACAGAATTGAAAAATGTTAAAAGCACCACATTATTATTTATTTTTTGCAACAACATGTCCATATACGGAGAAATTTTACTATATTTGCAGTAGAATTCACAAGAGCCCGTGAGACGCCGCGGAATCATAGGGCTGAAAGACAAATTTAAGCAGACATGACAGAAGAAATAAAGCGCACAAACCCATTTTTCGAGGACTACGGTACTCCTCACGAAACCATCCCGTTCCACAAAATCCGCCTCGAGGACTACGAGGAGGCATTCATGGAGGGTATCAAACGCGATGACGAAGAGATTGCATTGATAACTGGTAACCCTGAGGAACCGACATTCGAGAACACACTCATCTTCAAGGACGAATCGAAAGGCAAGCACTACTACGACCTGCTCGATCGTGTATCGAATGTGATGTCGTGCATGATGAGTTGCGAGACAAACGACGAACTGGAGGCACTGGCACAGAAACTGAGTCCTATCCTCACCAAGCACGGTAATGATGTGTCGCTCAATCCGGAACTGTTCAAGCGCATAAAGCATGTCTACGAGAATCACGGAGAACTGACCAACGAGGAGGCGCGCCTGTTGGAAAATGCTTATAAAGGATTCGTGCGTAGCGGTGCGTTGCTCAACGACGAGGACAAGGACAAACTCCGCAAACTGACCGAGGAGGCAGGACTCCTGACATTGCAGTTCTCGCAGAATCTGCTGAAGGAACGTAAGGATTTTGAACTGCACATAACCGACGAGGCACAACTTGAGGGTCTTCCTGACACAGCTCGCGATGCTGCACGTCTCGCAGCAAAGCAGAAGGAAAAGGAGGGATGGATTTTCACGCTCGACATCCCATCTTACTCGCCATTCCTCACCTACTCCACTCAGCGCGACTTGCGCGAGAAGATGTACATGGCGTATAACACCCTGTGCACTCACGACAACGAGGAGAATAACCTGGAGATTTGCAAGCGACTGATCAACCTGCGTCGCGAAATGGCACAGTTGCTCGGTTACAAGACTTATGCCGACTATGTGCTTGAGCATCGCATGGCGTCAACAGCCGAGAATGTGTACGGATTGCTCAACAACCTCATTGATGCCTACAAGCCAACGGCCATTGAGGAACAGGAAGAACTCAAGGCAATGGCGCGCAAACTCGAAGGCGACGACTTCGAGATGATGCCTTGGGATAGTGCTTTCTACAGCCACAAATTGAAGATGGAACGCTTCAACATCGATGCAGAGATGCTTCGTCCTTATCTGCAGTTGGACAAAGTAATCAATGGCGTATTCGGTTTGGCTAACCGCCTCTACGGCATCACATTCAAGGAGGCACCAGAGATTCCTGTATATCATCCAGATGTGAAGGCATACGAGGTGTACGACAAGGATGGTGAATACTTAGCCGTATTCTATGCCGACTTCTTCCCTCGCGACGGAAAACATGGCGGTGCGTGGATGACAGAGTTCCAAGGTCAGTGGATCGACCGTAAAGGCAATAATGTACGCCCTCATGTGAGCGTTGTGATGAACTTCACAAAACCAACCGAGGAAAAGCCTGCATTGCTCACTCTTGGCGAGGTGGAGACATTCCTCCATGAGTTTGGCCACTCACTGCACGGAATGTTCGCCAACACACGATTTGGTTCAATGTCGGGCACAAATGTATGGTGGGATTTCGTAGAGTTGCCAAGTCAGTTCATGGAAAACTACGCCATCGAGAAGGAATTCCTCCGCACCTTCGCGTTCCACTACGAGACAGGTGAGCCACTTCCAGACGAACTGATCGACCGCATCCTGAAGAGCCGCAACTACATGGTGGCTTCATCGTGCCTGCGACAGGTTAGTTTCGGACTTATCGACATGGCTTACTACACCAAGGAAGAGCCATTTGAAGAGGATATCATCCCATTCGAGAAGAAGGCTTGGGAGAAGGCGATGATCTCGCAACAGTTGCCAAATACCTGCATGACTGTGCAGTTCTCGCATATCATGGCGGGTGGATATTCGGCAGGATACTACAGCTACAAATGGGCAGAGGTGCTCGATGCTGATGCCTTCGCAGTGTTCAAGCGCGAGGGTATATTCAACCAAGAGACTGCTCAGCGTTTCCGCGATTGCATTTTGTCAAAGGGTGGCACCGAACATCCAATGACGCTCTATAAGAATTTCAAAGGCTCTGAGCCAACTATTGACGCATTACTTGAAAGAAATGGAATCAAATAAACAGGAAAAGTTAGATTCACGCTATCTTCGTATGGCGCGTATCTGGGCAGAAAACAGTTACTGCGTTCGCCGTCAGGTGGGTTGCTTGGTTGTGAAGGACAAGCGTATCATCAGCGATGGATACAACGGTACACCGAGCGGTTTTGAGAATGTCTGCGAGGACGATAACAATGTGACAAAGCCTTATGTGCTTCATGCAGAGGCAAACGCCATCACAAAACTGGCACGCAGCCACAACAACTCCGATGGCGCTACGCTTTATGTGACAGCATCGCCTTGCATCGAATGCGCAAAACTCATCATTCAATCGGGTGTGCAGCGTGTTGTCTATGGTGAGAAATATCGCCTTGAAGACGGTATCGACCTCCTCAAGCGCGCCGGTATTGAGGTGGTTTACAAAGAAGTGAAATAGGAACTAGCAATTCTAGAATCTCCAGAAAATCTAGAACATCTAGAACCTCTATCAAAAAATAAAAGCAAAAAAATGAAGAATAACAGGTTTTCTCCACTTATAATGGCACTCTGCGTGGTGGCGGGTATCTTCATCGGAACCTTCTATGCCAACCATTTCGGAGGCAACCGCCTGAACATCATAAGCAGTGGAAGTAATAAGTTATCAAATCTGCTGCATATCATTAAGGATCAGTATGTTGACGAGGTGGATATCGACTCAATTGCCGAAGGTGCCATACCAGAAATCCTTGGCGAACTCGACCCTCATTCGGCTTATATCCCTGCCAGTGATGCACAGATTGTGGGCGATGAATTGAAAGGTTCTTTCTCGGGCATCGGTGTGGAATTCACCATTCGCGAGGACACCATTCATGTGCAGAATGTAATCAGCAATGGTCCTGCTGAACGCTCTGGTTTGCTTGCTGGTGACAAGATTGTCACAATCGACGGAAAACCATTCGATGTGAAGGGCAAGAGTTCTGAGGAGGCTAACCGTGAAGCAATGCGACTTCTCAAGGGCGAGAAGGATACCAAGGTAAAGATTGGCGTTATGCGTTATGGCGAGAAGAAACTCAAAGAGTTTACCATCACTCGCGGTGAGATTCCACAGAAGAGCATCACCGCTACTCACATGCTCAACGATAACACCGGTTATATCCGCATAAAGAACTTCGGTGACACTACATACGCCGAACTTCTCATCGCTCTTGCAACCCTCTCGCAGCAAGGTGTGAAGAACCTCATCATCGACCTTCGCGACAATGGAGGTGGCTACCTTCAGGCGGCTGTGCAGATTGCTAACGAGTTCCTCCCAAAGAACAAACTGATTGTTTATCAAGAAGGCAGAAAAATGCAACGCGAGGAGTTCCGCTCTGATGGCCATGGTAGTTATCAGCGCATCCCATTGGTAGTGCTTATCAACGAATCGAGTGCTTCGGCATCAGAGATTCTTGCCGGTGCTCTTCAGGATAACGATCGCGCCACAATCATTGGCCGTCGCTCGTTCGGCAAGGGCCTTGTGCAGAAGGAGATTGGCTTCTCCGACAAGAGCGTCGTTCGTCTAACCATTGCCAGATACTACACCCCTTCGGGTCGTTGCATACAGAAGCCATACGTGGCAGGTAAGGACAATGATTACGCACAGGACATTGTCAATCGCTATGCTAGTGGCGAGTTCTTCTCGCAGGATAGTATCAAGCACTCTGGTAAGGCATATCACACAGGCAACGGTCGTGTTGTATATGGTGGTGGTGGCATCACCCCTGACATATTCGTGCCTGAGGACACGACGAACATCACCTCTTATTATAAGCAGGCAGCAATGAGTGGACTTATCCTCCAGTTTGCGTTTACCTATACTGACAACAATCGCCAGACGCTGAACAAATACGACACGCTGGAAGATCTTGAGGCGTATTTGAAGAAGCAGAATCTTGTGGAGAAGTTTGCTGTCTATGCAGATTCGCATGGTTTGAAGCGTCGCAACCTGATGATTCAGAAGTCGAACAAGTTGCTCAACCGCTACATCACAAGCCGTATCGTTTACAATATGCTTAACGACGATGCCTGGGCTCATTATCTTAATGAGGACGATGAGGTTATCATGAAGGCGGAAGATGTGTTCAAGCGTGGCGAGGCTTTCCCTAAACGTCCTGCAAACACCGAAGAATAGAAATGGACAAAACCGAGTTGCGCAAGGAGATAAAACGCCGCTATAAGGAGAGTTTTGTTGAAGAGCGATCCGTATGGTCGGAGGAGGTGTGCAAGCATCTCTACGAGATGAAACCGGTCAAAGACTCAGGCGTCATAATGGCTTTCTACCCATTGCCCGACGAGGTTGACATCCGCCCTTTGCTCAAGCAGTTGCACAACGATGGGAAAACGGTACTTCTTCCGGAAGTAACTGGTGAATCAACAATGGTATTGCGCCGTTATCTCCCTGAGGCAGAGATGATTGACGGTTCGCTTGGCACTCAAGTGCCGGCAACGGATTTGTTTGTAGATTACGAACAGATTGACACGATTCTCGTCCCTGGCGTTGCCTTCGACAAACAAGGACACCGAATGGGAAGAGGCAAAGGTTATTATGACCGTTTCCTCACAAATCTGCCAAAGGGAAGTGTAAAAATCGGGGTATGCCTACCCTATCAGATTGTAGAATTCGTTCCTACGGAGGAACACGATTTCGTGATGGATTATGTTTAGAAAAAAAGTTATACCGCTCAGCGAAGCACTCAATCAGGTGATGCGCGACAGTGGACTTGAAACTCCACTTCAGCAGAAAAGAATTGTTGATTTCTGGGATGAGGTGGCAGGACCTGTTGCGGCAAGATACACTACGGAGAAATTCATTCGCAACCAGACGCTGTTCGTCAAGATTGTGAATCCCGCACTAAAAGGCGACTTGATGATGCGACGAACAGAACTGCAGAATCTGCTCAATGCGAAGGTGGGCGCTTTCGTGATTGCAGAAATCAAAATCTATTAAGAATTCTGGAAACAACAAATATGAAAAAAGCGAAGAATGCAACTCATTCCTCGCTTTTTTATTCTTCGTTCTTTTCCTTTATATCACCGTCTTCAACATAGAAGAGTTTATAGCCGAACTTGCACGACGACAATATATTGTCGAGATGATCGCGATTTGTATCGGTAATGAAAATCTGTCCGTATTCATCGCCCGATACAAGTTTCACAATCTGCTCAACTCTTCGTGCATCGAGTTTATCAAAGATATCGTCAAGCAGAAGTAATGGTGTCGTTTGCGAGATTGTTCGGCGAAGGAACTCAAATTGCGCCATCTTCAACGAAAGCACAAGTGTTTTGTTTTGCCCTTGACTTCCCTCATGCTTCATGTTGAAACCATCAAGAAGCATCTCTATGTCATCGCGGTGAACACCATGAAGTGAATATCCCACGGCTCTATCCTTGAATCGGTCGCGCTGTATGACATCAATCAAACGACCACGCTGGCAATGAGAGATGTAATTGAGCGAAACCTTCTCACTTCCACCCGAGATTGTCTCGTATATGCGTTGAAAATAAGGTATGAACTCCTCAATGAAGGCTGTTCTTTTGGCAAACAGGATTTCTCCGTTTCGCGCCATCTCATGTTCCCAGATCTCCATAAGTGAAGCATCCGGTTCTTCCTCCATCTTTAGCAATGCATTGCGCTGTTGGAGTGCTTTGTTGCAATTGGCAAGTGCCTCCATGTAAGTATGGTCGTATTGCGAAATGACCATATCCATGAAATGACGACGGGCATCACTGCCGCCTTCTATGAGATTTGTATCCTGAGGAGTAACAAGTACCATTGGAATCAATCCGATATGCTCCGACAGTCGTTTGTAGGCTTTCTTGTTTCGCTTTATAACCTTCTTCTGACCACGCTTGATGCCACAGGTAATCTGCTCAGGAGCACCATCGTCATGTGAATAATTTCCCTCAAGCATGAGGAAATCCTCACCATGACATATTATCTGCGAATCAATGGGATTGTTGCTGCTTCGACAAAAAGAAAGGTAATAGACGGCATCAAGGAAGTTTGTCTTGCCCTCACCATTATGACCAATAAAGCAATTGATTTTCGGTGAAAGAGCAATACTTGCCTGCTTAATGTTTTTGTAATTAATTATTGAAATATTATCAAGAATCATCGTCGTTTTACCCCAACTTTTCGGCAAAGTTACACCTTTTATCGGTCAAAAACGAAAAAAGTGGCAAATAAATTTCAATATGTGGCAGAAATTGAGTATTTTTGCAAAGCATTTCGTGTGGAGTCCTACAAAGTAGGGCTTTTAAACTGAATAAAATAAATAAAAACAAATAAATTAATGGCAACAAAAAATGTACAGGGAGCACCTGAGGAAGTATCAGCAGCTCTCAGCAAGTCAGAAGCTTTCTTCGACAAAAACAAGAAGGCTATCATCGGTGCAGTAATTGCACTCGTAGTAATCATCGTTGGTATTTTCGTTTATACTAACTACATCTCTGCTCCACGCGAGAACAAGGCAAGCACACAGCTCGCTAAGGCTCAGGAGTTGTTCAACAACGAGCAGTTCGACAAGGCTGCACCTGAATTCCAGAAGGTACTCAGCGACTTCGGTGGCACTGACGCTTCTAACCTCGCAAACCTCTACCTCGGTCTTTGCTATGCAAACCAGGATAAGTGGGAGGATGCAGTTAAGTTCCTCGATAAGTATTCTCCATCTAAGGACGCTATGGTAAGCCCTGCTGCTGTTGCTGCCCTTGGTAACGCTTATGCTCATGTAGGCAACATCGACAAGGCTGTTTCTTCATTGAAGAAGGCAGCTTCTATGGCTGACGGTAAGTCTACTAACGATGCAAACTACAGCATTTCAGCTACTTTCCTCATGCAGGCAGCTCAGCTTCTCGAGAGCCAGAACAAGGCTGACGAGGCTTTGAAGCTCTATCAGGAGGTTAAGACAAAGTATGTCAACGCTACTCAGGTTCAGAGTAAGGAAGTTGACAAGTACATTGAGCGTCTTCAGGAGAAATAATGGCTGACCCTATGCCCGACCTTTCCGATTATATATCGAAAAAGGTACCCGATGCCGGGGATATGTGCTTCGGCATCGTTATTGCAGAAAAGAACCCAGAGATTGCCAATGCCCTTCTTCATGGCACTGTTGAAACTCTCAAGGAGAATGGGGCACTACCTGAAAACATTCATGTTAAGGCTGTTCCTGGTTGTTCGGAACTCGTTTACGGTGCTCACCAAATGACACTTCGTGGTTTCTACGATGCAGTAATCGTTTTGGGATGCGCCATAAAAGGCGAGACGCCACACTTCCAGTTCCTTTGTGAAGGACTCAGTTTTGGTATTCAGCGCCTTAACACCACAAGCGAAGTGCCAATCATCTACGGAGTTCTCACTACTGAGACTTACGAGCAGGCAAAAGAACGCAGCGGTGGTTCAAAGGGAAACAAAGGTAGCGAAAGTGCTATCGACGCCATCAAGATGGCTAAGTTCTAAGAAACTTACACCTTATTATAATAATAAAGGGATGTCCAATCGGGCATCCCTTTGTTTTTCTATTATGCTCTACCCTACCTCATTGTAGGGATTGACTTGTTAAAACGGCATCGGATCGTTGCCACCATCAAATGGACCTGGAGGCAAAGAATCAAAGGCACCAGCAGGACCTCCGAAATTAGAATCGATAATCTCACCGCCATCCGCAGGTGAAGAGTTTTGGCTAAAGTTATCAGAAGGATTGTCGAAACGGGTGAACTGTCCGAGGAACTTCAACCTCACGATATCCGTTGCACCCTTACGATGCTTCGCAATAATAATCTCAGCCATACCGCGCAAATCGTTTCCTTTCTCGTCCTCATAAATACGATAGTACTCCGGACGATGAACAAACAATACCATATCGGCATCCTGCTCAATAGCTCCCGATTCACGGAGGTCGCTCAACTGAGGGCGCTTGCCTTCATTTCCTTCACGACTCTCAACACCACGATTCAACTGCGACAAAGCGATGATAGGAATATCCAATTCCTTTGCCAGTCCCTTGAGCGAACGAGAAATTGTTGAAACCTCCTCCTGGCGACTGCCAAACTTCATTCCGTTGGCATTCATCAACTGAAGGTAGTCAATCATAATAATCTTCACACCCTTCTCACGCACCAATCGACGAGCCTTTGTACGAAGTTCAAACACCGACAAACCTGGGGTATCATCAATATAAATCGGTGCACGCGAAAGACGATCCATATTCTTGTCAAGTCGCTGCCACTCATCATTGTCCAGCTGACCATTCAAAATCTTAGAACCGGCAATTTCAAATACATTTGACATCAAACGGTTAGCCAACTGGACATTGCTCATTTCAAGAGAGAAGAAAGCAATAGGTGTGTTATAGTCAACAGAAATATTTCTTGCCAGCGACAATGCAAACGAAGTCTTACCCATCGCAGGGCGACCAGCAAGAATAACCAAATCGGAATTCTGCCAACCACTGGTCAACTCATCAAGGCGTGTATAACCGGTAGGAATACCTGTGATACCACCAGTATTCTGAGCAGATTTCTGCAATACGGCCAGTGCTTGTGTCAAAACAGGAGCAATCTGAGTGTAATCCTGTTTCATGTTCTTCTGTGAAATCTCAAAAAGACCACCTTCTGCCTCTTGCATCAACGCTTCAACATCAATAGTTTCATCAAATGCCTTTGTCTCAATGTCACTTGAGAAACTGATAAGTTGACGAGCAAGATGCTTCTGAGCAAGAATCTTTGCGTGATACTCAATATGAGCCGATGAAACAACGCGAGCACTAAGATCAATGATATATGTAGGACCGCCTATCATATCAAGTGTTCCCATACGACGCAACTCCTCGGTAACAGTCATGATATCAACCGGACGTTGATCCATATTCAACTGACGGATTGCTTCGTAGATCCTCTGATGTTTTGGTTCATAGAAAGTATCTGGAGTAAGAATTTCACTTACCACAGAGAAGGCATCGCTGTCAATCATCAAAGCACCAAGTACCACTTGTTCGATATCTACCGCCTGAGGCTGAAGATGACCGTAAGAAGTGTCGATTGGAGACGATTTACGACGACTACGATTCTGGTTATTTGAATTTTCTGCTGGCATAATAAACTTTTCAATGTGAGTGGCAAAGATACGAAAAAAAAGTGGAATCACGACAATAAAAGCGCCAAAAAGACTCTATCGCAATTGAAAAAATGCACTTTTTCGCCAAAATGAGAAAAAAGTCTACGAATAATTTGGTTAATCCAAGAAAAAGCAGTACCTTTGCACTCGC
>DCIM01000086.1:69057-107091 GCA_002316005.1 Prevotellaceae bacterium UBA1726
AGTTCGAGCCTCTGACGGTGTACAGGTAATCCTCAGCAGTGATGCTGGGGATTATTTGTTTTTACACACACTTAAGTGCAATAAAAAAGCCCACTCTTGGGGAGTAGGCTAATTCTTATTTATAATGAATGAATCGCTGTCTTATTTATCAGCAAGACAAGCATCAAGGGCTTCCTTTATTGCCTTCTTATCAAGCTTCTGACCGATGAATACAAGTTTCTGCATTCTGTCACCATAGTTTTCATCCCAATCCTGACGAAGTTGTGGATTACGATCAAGGAACTGCTCAAGTTCTTCTTGAGGCATTGTTGCATACCATTGACCACAATTCTTCAACGAGAACTGCTTTCCTGCCTGCTCAAAAAGATAACAGATATGCTCTTCACCTGTGAAATAGCACAATCCCTTTGCACGAATGATATTTGAAGGCCATTTGCGAGCAACAAAATCATCAAAGAGACTTAAATCCATAGGACGGCGAGTGAAATACACATAAGTACCAATGCCATACTCCTCTGCCTCACCCTCACCGTGATGATGGTGGCAATGTCCACATGTGCAACCCTCTGGATGATCATGATGGTGGTGATGATGTTCGTGATGTTCATGTTCGTCATCGTCATCATCGTCATCTTCTTCATGATGATGATGGTGGTGATGGTGTTCGTGTTCATCATGTTCATCGTGTTCGTGATGGCGGTGGTGAAGCTCGTGTTCGTGTTCATCATCAACGTCTTCATCTTCGTCGTGGTGAGCCTCGAGTTCCTGAATCCATGCAGCAGATGTTGCAACCTCATTGAAATCGAATATTCCCGTTCCTACAATCTTATCAAGATCCACATCACCATAGTTGCACTCAATGATTTCGGCCTTTGGCTGAAGAGCACGAAGAATCTGCTTGATACGCTCCAAATCTGAAGGAGAAACCTCTGCCGCCTTATTCAAAAGAATAATGTTACAGAACTCAATCTGCTGAATTACAAGGTTTTCAATATCCTCCTCATCAATATCCTTCTTCACAAGGGCATCGCCATTTCCGAATTCATCACGCAAGCGAAGAGCATCAACAACAGTTGCTACGCAATCAAGACAAGGAAGGCCTTCTGCGGCATATTCTGGTGCAAGATTTGGAATTGAGCAAATTGTCTGTGCAATTGGTAATGGTTCACAGATACCACTTGCCTCAATAACAATATAATCAAAGCGCTTCATTGCGGCAATATCAGCAAGTTGCTGAACAAGGTCCATCTTCAATGTACAGCAGATACAACCATTCTGCAAAGCAACAAGCGAATCGTCATCCTGCCCTACTATACCACCTTGCTGAATAAGTGCTGCATCAATGTTCACTTCACCAATATCGTTCACAATGACAGCAAACTTATAGCCTTTTTCATTTGCAAGGATACGGTTCAAAAGTGTAGTTTTACCACTACCGAGATAACCGGTGAGAAGCAAAACTGGTATTTCTTTATTATTCATATTTCTTTTTATTTGGTTTTCTATTTAGTCGGCCGAGAAGTCAGCCACCATCTTTCTATATAATGAATACACGCGTGTACGCGAGATGAAACCCTGAAGCACATTATTGGTGTCGACAACAGGCAAGAAGTTCGCACCTGTATTCTCAAAGGTTTTCATGATATCCTCCATTGGATCGTTTTCGCCAACACAGCCAGATACAGGTGTCATAATCTGCGATACGAGCATACGACCATACAATTCAGTGCGGAACATAATATGGCGAATCTTTGCAACATCAATCTCGCCAAGCAATACCCCACCATTGTCAAGAACAGGAATGAAACTTGTCTGACTGGTTGAAATCTTTCCAACAAGTTTTCCCATCGGAAGATCAGGAGATACTGATGTATAGTCGTGCTCAACAACACTTTCAAGATTCATCAGTGTAAGCACCGAACGGTCGGTGTGATGAGTGAGCAATTTTCCTTCGCGAGCAAGACGCATAGCATAAATGCTATGTTTCTCGAAAAGGCTTATTGTCATTACCGATGACACACTAACAATCATCAACGGCATAAACATTGCATATCCACCTGTCAATTCCGCAATAAGGAAAATTCCTGTCAATGGAGCATGCATCACACCAGCCATCACACCAGCCATACCAAGCATTGTGAAATTCTTCTCCGATATTGTGATACCGATATTATGCATATTCCAGAAATGCGAGAATAAGAATCCCGAAAAACCACCGATAAACAACGATGGTGCGAATGTACCACCACAACCACCAGCTCCGTTAGTAGAAGCTGTTGCCATAGCCTTGAAAGCAATAACCAATGCCACATAGACAAGCAAGAGGTTCTCATGTCCAGAAAACAAAGAACCGGCCATCACCTTCGACCAATCACCCTCGGTATTTCCTCCAAGCAGTACGTTGATTGCGGAATATCCTTCGCCGTAAAGCGAAGGGAATATGAAGATAAGTGAACTAAGAACTATACCTCCAAGAAAGAGTTTGCCATATCTATGATTTTTCAATCGGGCATAAAGACCTTCGCACGCCGACATTGAACGGATGAAGTAAAGACTTACCAAACCACAGAAAACACCAAGAAGAATGTTTGCAGGCACACGCTGCACATCCCATGGATTCTCAAGCATAAAAGTGAAAAGATTGGTGTTTCCTACGAATATATAGGTAAAGCATGTTGCCGTCACTGATGAAATGAGGATTGGCATAATTGACGCCATCGACAAATCAATCATCAGTACTTCAAGGGTAAATACAAGTCCAGCGATTGGGGCCTTAAAGATACCTGCAATGGCAGCAGAAGCACCACAACCGACAAGTACGATAAGCATCTTTCCGTCAAGACGGAATAACTGACCAAGACGACTACCAATAGCCGAACCTGTAAGTACGATTGGTGCCTCAGCTCCTACCGAACCACCAAAACCAATGGTGATACTTGACGCAATAACCGATGTCCATGTGTTATGGCCTTTAATTCGGGCTTGCTTTGAGGATATGGCGTAGAGAATACGCGTAATACCGTGTGAAATATTATCCTTTACAACATATTTCACAAACAACGAAGTAAGCCAAATACCCACAATTGGGAAAACAAGGTAGAGCCAGTTGAAGGTGTGAGCATCGAATTTTCCTGTAAGAAGATGCTGAATAAAATGAATAAGTGAATGCAGGATGAATGCCGCCAATGAGGCGAAAAGACCAACAAAAAACGACAATAACATCAACAAGTGGCGATCAGAGATATTCTTCTCACGCCACTCTATCATCCTTCTGAAACGACTTTTCCTTAAATTGCTCATCTTTCTCTTTTCGTCTTTTCGGTGAAACTACTTTCTAATAATTGTCACCTGACCGTCCTTCGTCAGTTTTATGATACTTGAAGGTACATGTGGCAAATGCTCCTGACGACGAGTTTCGCATATATAATCCACCGCAGAGAGGATCTCCTCTTCAATGTCACAATAATTCTGCGCTGTTGGTTCGCCACTTATGTTGGCACTTGTAGAAACAATAGGCTTCTGCATTCGATAGCAGAGTTGCTTTGAGAATTCCTCTTGAGTAATGCGAATTCCAACTGAACCATCCACTGCATAAAGGTTCTCTGCAAGGCTTGAAATACCATCAAGAATTACAGTTGTAGGCTTCTCTGGGAGAGTAAGTAAATCCCATGCAACATCAGGAATGTCGCGAGCATATCGCTGCAAGCGTACATCACTGTCTACCAAGCAGATAAGTGCTTTTGAGTCATCTCTTTGTTTAATTTCGTAAACTCTCTTTACAGCCTCTGCATTTGTAGCATCACAACCGATTCCCCATACTGTATCAGTAGGATAGAGAATCACCCCACCCTTCTTCATCACCTCAACAGCTTTCTGCACATCATCAGCAACGGTGATTCCAGAAGGAAGGTGGCGAGTTATAATCGACTTCTTCTGTTCTTGAGCGTTATCTTTTTCGTTATATTTTCTCATAATTATTTCTTCAATCCATTTACAAAATCCTGCGCCTTCATTCGTTTCTTTCCTGCCATCTGGAGTTCAACAATCTCCAACCAGCAATCAGAAGCGGCAATGAAGAGTTGTTTCTTCTCTGCACGAAGAGTTCCTGGTTCTGCAGAACACTTATCATTAGTCTTTGCAGCCTTATAGATCTTCATCACCTGAGGTTCTGTGCCTTCAGAAACAGTTACATTTGTCCAAGCACCAGGAATAGGACTCAAACCGCGAACAAAGTCATAAACCTGCTTTGCGGTCTTATTCCAGTCAATCTCACAAGTCTCCTTGAAGATTTTTGGTGCATGATGCAATTCGCAATTAGCCAATTTGCCATTGACAATTTCTTCTTGCGGAATAGAAGGCACATCACCATCCTTTTCAAGAACCATGTCAACAGTATCCTTAGCAATAACAGCACCAAGTGCCATCAATCCATCATAGACATATTCAACATCAGCCTCATCTGGCACAGGGAATTCCATCTGCTTAATGATTCTGCCTGTATCAATGTCATGATCAAGGAAGAAAGTTGTCACACCAGTTGTTGTCTCGCCATTGATGATTGCCCAATTGATTGGTGCAGCACCACGATACTGAGGAAGAAGAGCCGCATGAACATTGAATGTTCCAAAGCGAGGCATTGCCCAAACAACTTCAGGAAGCATACGGAAAGCCACAACAACCTGAAGGTCGGCTTTATAGGAAGCCAACTCCGCAAGGAATTCCGGATCCTTCATCTTCACCGGTTGAAGCACAGGCAAACCATGTTCAAGTGCATATCGCTTTACGGCAGGAGCAGTAAGAACTGCATGACGACCAACAGGTTTATCCGGTTGAGTAACAATAGCCACAACATTATAGCCCCCTTCAACGAGGCACTTCAAGGTACCGACGGCAAACTCCGGAGTACCCATAAAGACGATGCGTAATTCTTCCTTTTTTATCATATTGCAAAGATACAACTTTTTCATAGAAAAAGAAAACTTCGCATGCTAAATTTCGCAAATTCCCCGGTAAATAGATATAAATTAAGTATTAAGGAAGTTGTGCACACAATATTTTCCCGATTATCGCGTTATTATTCATGTTATGAATAGAAAATTAGTTTTTCCCCTGATAATATTCCTTGCCTTGAGTCAGCAAATCTTTGCTCAGGCGTTCAAACTCGAGGGTCGTGTGACCGACGAGAACCAGCAACCTATTGAGTTTGCGACAGTTAGTTGTGTTGCTCAAGGGGCTATGACCATGACTAATCTTAGCGGAGAGTTCGCCATTCAACTCAACTCGGCCGACTCTGTTGTTGTGAAATTCTCTATGGTGGGTTATCGCGCAAAGACACGCGTTCTTCGCAAACCTCGTGGCAATCAGAAACTCCTTATCTCGCTTGCCGAAGACAACACTCTTGCAGAAGTACAGGTTACTGAGATGAAACGCCAAACGGGTCAGACAGAGGAGATAAAAACCGACCTTTTGAAGCAGACGCCTTCTGTAACAGGAAATGGTGTGGAGGAACTTATCCAGAGTCAGGCGGGTGTATCAACTCATAGTGAACTTTCTTCACAATATAATGTTCGTGGTGGTGCTTTTGATGAAAACTCGGTTTATATCAATGGTGTTGAGATATATCGTCCATTCCTCGTTCGCTCAGGTCAGCAGGAAGGTCTTTCGGCAATCAACCCTGATATGGTGGAGAAAATCGGTTTCTCAACTGGTGGTTTTGAGGCAAAATACGGAGACAAAATGTCTTCTGCCCTTGATATCACATACAAACGACCAAAGAAATTCGAGGCAACAGTACAAGCATCACTCCTTGGAGCTTCGGCTTATGTAGGTTTGGCAGGAAAGCATTTCACTTGGACAAACGGCATTCGCTATAAGACGAACCGCTATCTGCTTGGTTCTTTGCAGACAAAAGGCGAGTACCACCCTACTCAGATGGATTATCAGACATACCTGTCGTATCAGCCATCAAAGCGTTGGAGTGTTGACATTATCGGAAATATCAACACAAACAACTACGAATTCACGCCTTCCGACCGCGAGACATCATTTGGCACACAGGAGGATGTGAAGTCGTTCAAGGTTTATTTCGATGGTCAGGAGAAGGATGTTTTCCGCACTTATTTTGGTTCTATTGGCATTACTCACAACTTCACCGACAACACTTCCGTCACTCTTCTTGGTTCGGCATTCAAGACTTCTGAAAAGGAGGCTTACGACCTTCAAGGTCAGTATTGGTTGACACAGACAGAAACATCCGAGAATCTTGGTGTTGGAACTTATTTCCAGCATGCTCGCAATTATCTCGACGCTGAAGTTCAGAGTGCAAAACTTATGCTCAGGCATAAGGCAAAGAGCCATAACATTGAGTTTGGCCTTACCTACAAGCACGAGCATATTATTGAGAATAGTGTTGAATACGAAATGCGCGATTCTGCCGGATACAGTATTCCTCACACGGGTCAGGATTTGCAGATGGTTTATAGCATGCGCGCCAATAACACGCTGAATGCCAACCGAATAGAGAGTTACATTCAGGACACTTGGCGATTCGGCAAGGAGGAAGGCACTCGCTATACTCTCAACTATGGCGTTCGCCTTGCTCATTGGTCGTTCAACAAGGAGACAATCGTTTCTCCTCGTGCTTCACTTGCCATCATTCCGGCTTTCAACAGCGACATCACTTGGCGTATTGCATCAGGTCTTTACTATCAGGCTCCTTTCTACAAGGAACTTCGTGACACGACAACCGTTAACGGCATAACATATGCCACACTCAACGAGAAGGCGAAATCACAGCGTTCAATTCATTTCATTGGTGCATTCGACTATCGTTTCAAGTTGGCAGGACGACCAATGCGATTTACTGCCGAAGGTTATTACAAACTGCTAAGCAACCTTGTGCCTTATAGCATAAATAATGTGAAAGTGGTTTATTATGGCGAAAATGAATGTTCGGGACATGCAGCAGGTGTTGACTTCAAGATTTTCGGTGAGTTTGTACCTGGATATGACTCTTGGCTCACATTCTCGCTGATGAGTGCAAGAATGAACCTCAACGGCATTTCCACCCCTCTTCCAACCGACCAAAGATTTGGCGTGAACCTGTTCTTCACCGACTATTTCCCTGGTACTGACCGTTGGAAGATGTCGCTCAAACTGGCTTATGCTGACGGATTGCCATTCTCTGCTCCTCACCGCGAACTTGAGCGCAACACTTTCCGTGCTCCTGCCTACAAGCGAGTGGATTTGGGCATGAGCTACCGACTTATTGACAACACCCAGAAACCAAAGAAAACTATCCGTAACATCTGGCTCGGTTTAGACGGTTTGAACCTCCTCGGTATCAACAACGTAAACTCTTACTATTGGATTACAGATGTGACAAATCAGCAATATGCCGTTCCTAACTACCTGACAGGCAGACAGATAAACGGCAAGATTACTATTGAATTGTAAAGCCTGAATTATGAAGAAAACGCTCATCATTATTTTGTTAGGTGCCCTTTCTTATATGAAAGGTGAAGCCCAAACGAATCAAATCTATGATTCCAATATTGCTTCGCTTACAGTAGTATCGGGCAATGATTGGATGGGATTGCCTGTGGCTGATTTGAACGGAGGAACAATAAACATCAATTTCGACGAACTTTCGCACGAATACCATAGATATATATATAAGGTGGAGCATTGTGATGCGGATTGGACTCCTTCTGAGGGGCTTTTCAATTCTGATTATATCAGCGGATTCTACGATGACAACACTATTGACGATTACAACGAATCGTTGAGCACATATCAACTCTACACTCATTATTCGCTGACAATTCCTAACGAGAAGATAAGGCTTACGATGAGCGGAAACTACAAACTCACCGTTTATGACAATAATGATGACGATGAACCTGTGTTTACTGCTTGCTTCATGCTTTGCGAAAACTCTGCCGGCATAGGATTCGAGTGTATCACAAACACAGATGCTGATATCAACGGTCGTCATCAGCAGTTGAATATGGAGGTGAGCTATGGTTCGATTAATGTGACCGATCCTTCATCGCAACTTCACACGGTGATACTTCAAAACCAGCGTTGGGATTATGCCGTAAACAATCCAAAGGCGCAATTTGTGATGCGTGATGGCCTTCGTTGGGAACATTGTCGCGACCTTATCTTCCTTGCTGGCGATGAATACCACAAGTTTGAGACGCTCGACCCAACACACACCACAATGGGCCTTGCGTCTGTGGGATGGGATAAAGAAAACTCCCAATGGCACGCTTATGTAGAACCAGATATGCCTCGTCGTAATTATTCCTACGATGTTGATGCCAATGGTGCCTTCCTCATTCGCAATTCCGACAACGAGGAAAACGACCTTATGAGCGATTATATCCTCACTCATTTCGAACTTCATGCTCCTCGCCAAAATGGTGCGGTTTATTTGAATGGAGTTTGGACACACGACAGTTTTGAACCACAATACGAGATGATTTGGAACGATGAGACGCAGGTTTATGAGAATACTCTTCTCTTGAAACAGGGTTATTATTCCTATCGTTATCTGCTGATGTTGAACGATGGTACACTAACCAACATTTCGTCGGAGGGCAATTTCTTCGAGGCTGAAAATCGCTATGACGCACTACTCTATTATCGTGCTCCTGGCGATCGCGCTGACCGCCTCGTTGCTCATAGTCACAACTAATCAGAATCATCAGAAACAACAAAATCACGCCTTGGAGTATTGTAAATAATATTCACAAGGCATTTTTTCGTTACATATGAGTTTGTCTGATAAATCGTCTTTGTAACTCATTGATTATCAATGTGTTTATCATTCCATTGGGATGACGTTGTCATTTAAGTGAAATGAGCAGCTCATTTAAGTGGAATGAGGAGGTCATTTCAATGGAATGACACGGTCATTTAACCGAAATGACAACGAGCCAAAATTGTGTAAATAAATTTCAAGCAAAGAAGAATAAAAAAGGGCGAGCAATAGCCCACCCCAATTTCATATATTTATTTGCGTTTTAATCAGCCGAGAATTGCTTTATTCGCTGTTCTTCTTCAAGTTTGCAGATAAGCAAAGTGCCATCCTTTTCGGCAACGATATAATCCTTCAATCCCTGAATGACAACCTTCTTTTCCTGAGTTGTGTGGACAACACAACCCGTTGAGTCATACATGTGGATATTCTCGCCAATGAGCGAATTGCCATACATATCGTGCTCCGTCTGCTGAAGTAATGAACCCCAAGTACCAAGGTCGCTCCATCCGAATTCTGCAGGGAAGACAAACACTTCCTCGGCTTTCTCCATAATGGCATAATCGACAGAAATGCTTTCACAGTCGCCATAACGCTCATCAATGAATTCCTGCTCGCGCTCTGTGCCGTAATAAGGAAGCAAAGCCTCAAAGATACGACTTGTGACTGGCTGATAAATGCGGAAGGCATTCACGATGGTTGAAACATTCCAAATGAAGATTCCGGCATTCCAGAAATAATTGTTTTGAGCAACATATTTTTTCGCCAGTTCAAGCTGAGGTTTTTCGCGGAAAGTATCAACGCGGAATATCTCTTTGTTGCGTGCAGAAAGGTGAGAAAGATCGGCTTGAATATAGCCATAACCAGTTTCCGGACGATTTGGTTTCATGCCTAATGTAACGATTGCATCAGTCTCTGAGGCAAACTTTAAGCTTGATGTGACAACTCGCCTAAACTCAGGCACATCCATTACGATTGCATCACTCGGAGTTACTACAATATTTGCCTTAGGATCGCTCGCTTTTATTCGCCAAGAAACATACGCAATACAAGGTGCTGTGTTGCGGCGGCATGGTTCGAGAAGAATATGACTACGCTCGATTTCAGGCAACTGTTCTGCCACAATATCAGCATAATCGCGATTGGTAAGTACCCATACATTCTCGTCAGGTACTACTCCGCGAAAACGGTCGTAAGTGAGTTGTAAGAGAGTTCTGCCAACTCCCATTACATCGATAAACTGCTTTGGTCGTTCTGGAGTGCTCATTGGCCAGAAGCGGCTGCCCACTCCACCAGCCATAAGCACAAGATGGTTATTTTCGTTTGCCATTTCTATTTTTTACATTTTGAAAGGCAAATGTACATAAAAAAAAAGAAACAAAAGAAGATTTGGTCTAAAAAAACTAAATTTACACTAAAGTTTTTGATATATTGCTGATTTTTTCGTAATTTTGCAGTGTGATTAGCAAAGCTAAAATAAAACTGATTAAATCGCTCGAGCAGAAGAAATACCGCTCGGCGGAAGGCTTGTTTGTAGCCGAAGGACCAAAGGTCATCGGCGAACTGAGCAAGATTTGCCGTCCTGTGGAGGTTTTTGAAGGCGAAGATGCCACTAAGGCGAGTTTCCTTCAGCATCCTCAGGGCATGTTGGCGTTATTCCCTACGAGCATTTTCGAGAATATTCAGCCACAGTCGAAACTGAAACTGATGCTCGATGGAGTTCAAGATCCGGGAAACCTTGGCACAATAATACGTATTGCCGACTGGTTTGGCATTGACCACATCTATTGCTCACGCGAGACAGCAGATGTTTTCAATCCAAAGGTCGTTCAGGCAACAATGGGAAGTCTGGCAAGGGTTAAAGTGGAATATACCGACCTCTCCGCCCTACTCGACTCTCTGCCAGAGGATTATCCTGTTTACGGAACTCTGCTTGATGGTAATAATATATATAAGGAGAAACTCGACGACTATGGAATAATCGTTATGGGCAATGAGGGAAATGGCATTTCTGACGCTATTCGCCAGAAGGTGAACCGCAGATTGCTCATTCCGAGTTATCCGGAAGACCGCCCAACTGCCGAAAGCCTCAATGTGGCAATAGCAACGGCAATTGTTGTGGCGGAATTCAGAAGAGGTTAAGTTCGGCGATTCGCCGCACATAAACATATTTTTTTACAAAGATGGAATTATACACAAGAAGAAGTATCTCGGAGTGCCTGAGCGAAGGTTGGACACTCATGAGTACAAACATTGGCAGGATAGCAAAATCAATGTGGTGGCCTACATTGCTCATGGTTCTTTTTGCCGCAATTACAGCACCAGCAGTATTCGCCATTGAGAAGCATAGTATCGAGAATGGTGCAACAGCAACAGACGCAGTATTTGCGTGTCTGTTCATTGTGGCGATGTTTGCGATTATGATTCTGTTCAACGCGAAGATTTTCAAACTTCTCAACGAACAGACAACCCGATTCTGCATCAAAAGAACAGCAAAACTGACAGGTGTGGTTGTTTGCATCTCCATACTGATTACGGCAATTCTAATTAGTATTGTCTTAGGGGCAATGTTGCTTATTGCAAAAGGAATTGTTGCACAAACGATCGGCATTGTTTTGTTTGCCATTGTTTACATTTTGGCAATTATTGCTGATGTTATTGTCTTCTCGCCAATATATTATGTTGGCGTGAAATATCTCGTTGAACCGGAAATGAAGCTGAAGGATATGGGCAAAGCCTACAAGCGAGGATGGAAAAACATTGGAAAGATTATTGGTTTCACAATGCTCTCATCACTATTGATATTCATTGCTCAATGCATCATCTCGTTGCCTGGAGTAATAGCAATGCTTGCAGCCTCTTTGTCGCTTCAGGGCATTGCCTATGGCGACCCATCTGGATTGCCTTCTTCGTTCACAGTAATCTTTGGATTGACAGCGGGCATTTCATGCTTCATCACATGCATCTTGATGGTGTGGTTCACTCTTTCGGAATACTATCTCTACGGATCAATTGAATCAAAATATCGTTCATGAAAAAAGTTCTATTCATCGACCGTGACGGCACCTTGATAAAGGAACCAGCCGACGAACAGATTGACTCATTCGAGAAACTCGTTTTCACAGAGGGCGTTTTCAAAGCACTCTCGTTTATTGTTGAGCATACAGATTATGAACTCGTGATGGTTAGTAACCAAGACGGATTAGGCACAGATTCTTTCCCTGAGGATACTTTCTGGCCTGTGCACAACTTCATCCTGCAGACGCTCAATAGCGAAGGCATCGAGTTTAAGAAACAACATATCGACCGCCATTTCCCTGAAGATAATTCGCCATTCAGAAAACCCGGCATTGAGATGCTCCGCGAATATCTCAACAATGAAGAATACGATATTCCGGGGTCATTCGTTATTGGTGATAGGGAAAGTGATGCTCAGTTGGCCGAGAACCTCGGTTGCAAAAGCCTCATCCTCGGAAAAGACGGCATGAATTGGGCAAAGATTGCCGAAATTGTCTTTGCGGGAGAACGAACTGCAGAAGTGGTTCGAATAACAAAAGAAACTGATATCACAGTTCGCGTCAATCTTGATGGAAATGGAAAGTGCGATATTGCAACAGGCCTTGGATTCTTCGACCATATGCTTGAGCAGATTGGTAAGCACGGAATGATTGATTTGTATGTGCGTTGCAATGGCGACTTGCATGTTGATGAACACCATTCTATTGAGGATACGGCCCTTGCATTAGGCGAATGTATATTGAAGGCATTAGGCGACAAACGAGGAATTGAACGTTATGGCTATTGCCTTCCTATGGACGATTGCCTTTGCCAGGTAGCACTCGATTTTGGCGGTCGTCCTTGGCTCGTATGGGATGCAGAATTCAATCGCGAGAAGGTGGGCGAAATGCCTACAGAGATGTTCCTTCATTTCTTCAAGTCGCTTAGCGACGCAGCAAAGATGAACCTCAACATCAAGGCTGAAGGACAAAACGAGCATCATAAGATTGAAGGCATTTTCAAAGCCCTTGCACGAGCACTGAAGATGGCTGTACGCAGAGATATCTATCACTATCAGTTGCCATCAACAAAAGGGACTTTGTAAGTTTAATGATTTAACTATAAGTTAAAGAATATATACATATTTGCACAGGTCAGTTTTTTTTCGTACCTTTGCAGAGAATTTGCAATTTGAAATCAAAATAAAAACTATAATACAATTATGAGTAAGCAAACAGAAAAGATTAAGGCTCTCATTGAAAAGCGTGAAGTAGCAAAGCTTGGCGGTGGCGAGAAGGCCATCGAGAAGCAGCATGCACGCGGCAAATACACAGCACGCGAGCGTATTGATATGCTCGTTGATGAGGGTTCTTTCGAAGAGTACGACATGTTCAAGCAGCATCGCTGCACAAACTTCGGTATGGAGAAGAAGCAGTATGCTGGCGATGGCGTTGTTGTTGGTTCTGCAACAATCGACGGCCGTTTAGTATATGTATCAGCACAGGATTTCACAGTTCATGGAGGTTCACTCTCTGAGACTATGTCGCAGAAGATTTGCAAAGCTATGGATATGGCAATGCAGAATGGCGCACCTTTCATTTGTATGAACGACTCTGGTGGTGCTCGTATTCAGGAGGGTATCTGCTCTCTCGCTGGTTATGGCGAATTGTTTGAGCGTAATATCCTTGCTTCGGGCGTTATCCCACAGATTTCTGCAATCATGGGCCCTTGTGCCGGTGGTGCAGTTTATTCTCCTGGTCTTACAGACTTCATCCTTATGACAGAGGGCACATCATACATGTTCCTCACAGGTCCAAAGGTTGTAAAGTCAGTAACTGGCGAGGATGTTGATGCAGAAAGTCTTGGTGGCGCTTCTGTTCACGCTACAAAGTCGGGTGTTACCCACTTCACAGCAAAGACAGAGGAAGAGGCCTTCGAGATGATTAAGACTCTCCTCTCTTACATTCCTTCAAACAATATGGAGGAGGCTCCACGAGTAGAATGCAATGACCCTATCAACCGTGCAGAGGATCTTCTGAACGAGATTCTCCCTGATGACCCTAACAAGGCATACGATATGTATAAGGTTATTGGTGCTCTCACAGACAATGGCGAGTTCTTCGAGGTTCAGCCTAAGTTCGCAAAGAACATTATCACAGGTTTTGCTCGTTTCAACGGTCAGTCAGTAGGTATCGTTGCTAACCAGCCTTCTGCCTATGCAGGTGTACTCGATACAAACGCTTCGCGCAAGGGTGCTCGTTTCGTTCGTTTCTGCGACGCATTCAACATTCCGATCGTATCGCTCGTTGATGTACCAGGATTCCTCCCAGGTACAGGTCAGGAGTACAATGCAGTAATCCTCCACGGCGCACAGCTTCTCTATGCATACGGTGAGGCTACTGTTCCAAAGATTACTATCACTTTGCGTAAGTCATACGGTGGTTCACACATCGTAATGGGTTGTAAGCAGTTGCGTGCCGACCTCAACTTCGCTTGGCCTACAGCAGAGATTGCCGTTATGGGTGCAAGTGGTGCTGTTGCCGTTCTTCAGGCTAAGGGTATCAAGGCCGTTAAGGAAGAAGGTGGTGATGTTGCAGCATTCATCGCAGAGAAGGAAGAGGAGTACACAGAGATGTTCGCTAATCCTTATCAGGCTGCTCAGTATGGTTATATTGACGATGTAATCGAACCACGCAATACTCGTTTCCGCATTTGCCGCGGTTTGGCTCAGCTTGCTCACAAGCGCCAGTCACTCCCTGCAAAGAAGCATGGTTGTATGCCTATGTAATGGTTAACGGTTAATGGTTATTGGTTAAAGGTTAATGGTTAACGGTTATATGGATAAAAACATTTATGCAGCAATTGCCATGGCAATCTACGAATTCCAGGGCAACAATGTACACGATATCGAATCGGGCATCATCACAATCAAGCCTAAACAGACAATGTGGGATGCAAAGTTCTTGAGTTTCACCCAGAAACCATAAGGAATTGATAATTTAGAATTTGTAAAAATTACATTATGAGTACATTCAAATATACAATCGACGGTAAGGAATATGTTGTAGAAATCGGCGAGGTTAAGGAAAACATCGCATCTGTTACCGTCAATGGCGAAGCCTTCGAAGTTGAAATGGAGAAGAAGGCTGCACCTGAGAAGAAGAAGCCTGTTCTCGGTCAGCCAAAGGCTGAAGAGGGTGAGGCAACTGTTACTTCTGCGGCAAACATCAATGCTAACAACGCCTTGAAGGCTCCACTGCCTGGTGTAGTGACAGAGATTAAGGTTGCTGTTGGTGATGAGGTTGCTGCTGGCGACACACTCGTTGTCCTTGAGGCAATGAAGATGGCCAACAACCTTGAGGCAGAAAAGGGCGGTAAGGTTACTGCTATCTGCGTAAAGGTTGGCGAGAGCGTAATGGAGGATACTCCACTCGTTGTCATTGAGTAATAAAGATAAATTCAAGAATACAAATATGCCTAAGAAAATTCTGTTCATCAACCAGGAGATTACTCCTTATGTACCTGAATCAGCTATGGCTCTGCTGGGACAGCAGTTGCCAGAGAGTATCCAGGCAAAGGGTTATGAGATCCGTACTTTCATGCCAAAATGGGGAACCATCAACGAAAGACGCGGTCAGTTGCATGAGGTAATCCGTCTCTCGGGAATGAACATCGTAATCGGAGGAAACGATCATCCTCTGCTCATTAAGGTTGCTTCAATCCCAGTATCACGCGTACAAGTTTACTTTATCGATAATGATGAGTTCTTCAAGAAGCGTGGCATGGGAGTTGACGAAAGCGGCAACGAATACAAAGACAATGGCGAGCGTGCCATCTTCTTTGCGCGTGGCGTTCTGGAGACTGTGAAGAAACTCCGTTGGGCCCCAGATGTAATTGTTTGTCAGGGATGGATGGCAGCAGTCGTTCCTGTTTACCTGAAGAAGATTTACAGCGAGGAACCATGTTTCGCCAACACAAAGGTTGTAACAAGTCTGTTTGATACAGAAATGAAGTGTGAGTTCGGCGATCAGTTCAAGTCATGCGTTGAATTCCAGGAAGTGACAACAGAAACACTTGCGGAATACAAGGACAGTTTCGACTTTGTTGAACTTGGCAAGATGGCACTTGACAATAGTGATGGTGTCGTTGTTGCTACAGAGCAGGTCAATGCCGAACTGATGGATTACGCAAAGAATAAGAATCTCCCAGTGCTCGACTATCCTGGCGAGAACTTCGGAGAGGCATATCAGGCATTCTTTGAGAAATTAACAGAATAATAAGAATTCTATGAAAATTAGAACACTACTATCTACTATTTGTGTAGCATTATGCATAATTGCGTGTGATGAAACCACCGGCACTCTCGGCTATGGTCTCACAAGCAAAAGCGACTCATTGGCAATTTCGTCTGAGACATACTATATCACGACTCGTTCTATTGCCGCTGATTCCGTATTTGCTCGCAACACATTAAGTTACCTTGGTACTATCCTCGATCCTGAGACAGGCGAGTATATTTCAGCCAACTTCATGACACAGTTCCATACACTTGAGGACTACCAGTTCCCAAAGTTGGATTCTATCGTAAGTCGCGATGAAAATGGAATGGTTCAGGCTGACTCTTGTGAAATCCGCCTTTTCTTTAATAAATTCTACGGTGACTCACTTACAGCGATGAAGTGTACCGTAACAGAGTTGGATCGTCCGATGAAAGAGAACGAGGTTTACTACTCAAACTTTGACCCTAAGGCAGAAGGCTTTCTTCGCAAAGATGGTTTGAAGGTTTCAAAAACTTACACATTGACAGATATGAATGTGCCTATTGGAACCCGTGACGGTTCTGATTACACAAAAAATATCCGTATCACTCTGAACGAGCCATATACTGACAAGAATGGTGTGACATACAACAACTACGGTACATATATCATGCGTAAGTACTATGAAGATCCTACACTCTTCAAGAACTCCATCCGCCTTGCCAATATTATTCCAGGTATGTATGTTGAGTCTACTGGTGGCGTTGGAAGTATGGCTTATGTAATGCTTCCTCAGTTGAATCTCTACTTTGAGTATCATGGAAAATCGGATACAACTTCTTATGTAGGTACAACTTCATTCTCTGGAACACAGGAGGTTTTGCAGAAGACAAACTTTGTTAACGAGAAGGAGAAAATCCAAGAACTCGTAGACAAGGACGATTGTACATACCTCAAGACTCCTGCGGGTATCTTCACTGAGGTGACAATCCCTGTTGATGAGGTATGCTATGGTCATGACAATGATACTATCAATACAGCTCAGTTCATTTTGCAGCGTATCAACAATGATGTACAGAGTGAGTACAACTACGATATACCTTCTACAGTATTGCTCCTTCCAAAAGATAGCCTCTATAGTTTCTTTGAGAATAAGAGTATACCAAATTACAAGACATCGTACCTTGCTACTTACAGTTCAACCAATAACACTTACATTTTCAACAATATTGGTTCGATGATAAAGGCCATGCAACAGGCAAAGTTGAACGGAGAAACTTCTGAGGATTGGAACAAGGCTGTGGTAATACCGGTTACAACCTCAACGAACTCTTCGAGCGCAATTGTCAAGACTGTACACAACATGGCTCTTACTTCAACAAGATTGGTTGGTGGCCCTAACAACCCGCACGACCCGATAAAGTTGTATGTCATATATAGTAAATATAAATAAGGTGTATGGCTGATAATTATCTGGAATATGCCAGAGAGAGTTACGAAAAGCGGAAAGCAGAGTGGCTCAGAAAAAAGAAACACATGCCAAAGACACGTCCGGCAACACAAATAGAGAAACCCGACGATGAGGCTTTATAAAAAAATAAATGGAAAGTGGACAAATTCCTTCGCGAGTTTGTCCATTTTTTATTGGAATTTTCTTATATTTGTAGTGGAATAAAAACAATAATCAATGGCAAAGAAAGATTATAAAGCAATGACGGTTTATAAGGCGAGTGCTGGTTCGGGAAAGACCTTCACTCTGGCTGTCAGATTCATTGAGTTACTCATTGAGAACCCTAATGCTTACAAACAAACTCTTGCTGTGACTTTTACAAACAAAGCAACAGAGGAGATGAAGCAGCGCATCCTTAGCCAGTTGTACGGACTCTCGAAGCAGCTTCCTGATTCGGAGGGATATATGGCGAGAATCTGTAAGGATCTCGGCAAAGACCGCGATTCTGTCAGCAGTCAAGCGAAAGAAGCACTCACCCTGATGCTTCATGATTACAGTTTCTTCAACATTGAGACTATCGACGCGTTTTTCCAGAAGGTTCTTCGCAACCTTGCACGCGAGATGAATCTCAATGCCAATCTTCGTGTTGAATTGAACGACGCAGAGATTGAGGAGAAGGCTGTTGACAAGCTCATTGCCGATCTTAACGAGAAAGACCCCGTCCTGATGTGGATTATCGGTTATATAGATGAGAATATGGCCGAGGACAAGAGTTGGAATGTCATTGACAGTATCAAGAAGTTTGGTCGTAAGATTTTCTCTGACGACTACAAGCAGTATGCCGACAGACTTCAAAAGAAATTTGAGGACGACCCAAAGTTCTTCAGTCGCTACCAGACAAATCTGAAAGCTGTAATCAAGGATGCAGACGAGAAGGTCGCAGAGCTTGCAAAACGCTTTTTCGACACTATTGCTTCGTCAGGATACTCTACTGACGATTTCAAAAAGAATGCTGTCGGATTCTTCAAAAAACTTGAGAATGGCGAGTATATCAATGATAAGGCGATATGGAACAAATCTGCTCAAGATGCGGCAGAGAGCGGTAAGGGTTGGGTAACTGCAAAGATTAAACCAGGCACCCCACTCTATCAATTTGCAGAAGAGGTATTGTGTCCTCTTATTCTTGATGCAAACCGTGTTCGCGAAAGTCTCGTCAAACCAGTCATTACAGCAAAAGCAGTAATGAAGAATCTCAATGAGCTTCGTCTGTTGAGCAAGATTAAGGGCGCTGTAAACGATATGAATGTTGAGGAGAATGTATTCTTGTTGAGCGACACTCAGAATATGCTCCATCAGATGATGATTGACAATGATGCTCCGTTTATCTTCGAGAAGATTGGTGGTCCTTTGAAGAACATCATGATTGACGAGTTTCAGGATACAAGTACTATTCAATGGAAGAATTTCCGAACTCTGTTGTTGAATTGTATCTCGAAGGTTGATTCATTGAATCTCATCGTAGGAGATGTAAAACAGAGCATCTACCGTTGGAGAAGTGGCGATTGGAAACTCCTTCATTCAGGACTTGCTTCTGATAGTCATCTTACATCGTACGGCATGGAGGATGAGACTCTCGATGACAACTATCGTTCGGAGGGTAACATCATCCGTTTCAATAATGCGTTCTTCAAGCATGCCGCTCAAAAAGATGCAGAATTGCTGGAAAACGACGGCAACGAGAACAGCGAAATCCTCACTCAGATATACGAGGAGAAACTGGTTCACCAGAATATTCCTGCAAGCAAAAAGAATAAGGATAATGGTCTCGTTGACATTCTATTGCTTTCCGGCAAAAGTGGTTCGGGCGAAGGTGGTGATGATTCTCCTGAGTTCAAGCAGCAAGTCATGGATGTGCTTACTCAGCAGCTCACAGACTTGTTTACAGCCGGTGCTACCGACGATTCTATATGTATCCTTGCTCGTGGTAACGGCGAACTGGTAGAGATGGCGGAGTATCTTCAGGACAAATTCCGCGATCATTCTTTCGTTTCTGACGAAGCGTTCAAACTGGAGGCATCGTTTGCAGTGAATATCATCATTGCTGCAATTCGTGTACTTAACCATCCTAACGACAGACTCGTAAAGGCGCAACTTGCAAAACTCTATCAGGAAAAAGTACTTGGAACACAGCTTAGTGAAGTATATTTCCGTGGTAAGGACGACATCGACAAATATCTGCCAACGGAATTTGTCAACAACAATACTATGCTGCTGACAAAACCATTGACCGACCTTGCCGAAGAATTATTCCGTATCTTTGACTTGAAGAAACTCGAAGGCGAAGCTGCCTATATCATGGCGTTTTACGACCAACTTAGCAGTTTTGCACAGAACAACATTCCCGACCTTGAGTTGCTGCTTGACACATGGGAAGAGAGTATGCACAGAAAGACAGTTAAGGGTGGTGCATTGAGTGGTGTGCGCCTTCTTACTATTCATAAGAGTAAAGGTCTTGAGGCCGATCATGTGTTGATTCCATTCTGCGATTGGAAACTTGACATGTTCGGTAGTGACCTCTGGTGCGAAATAAAGGAAATGCCATTTGCCGAGATGCCGGTATTACCTGTAAACTCGCGCGACATCAAGAACAGCCTCCTTAATAAGGAATATATGGACGAGCAACTTCAGATTTGCATCGACAATATGAATATGTTGTATGTGGCGTTCACTCGTGCACGCAAAAACCTTTTCGTAATTGGTAAGCGTGTAGGAGGCACATCCCACTCCACTCGTTCTGATGTCATCCAGAAGACTCTTGTTGAACTTCCAAATGCATTAGAAGGTTCGGCATTGGATTTTGACCCGGAGGATAAAGAAGCCGACATCCATTTTGTCTATGGCAAGCTCTATGTAGAGAACAAAAAAGAAGAGGTATCTCAGAATGTGTTCCTTCAGCAACCCGTACTGCAACAGGTGAACATCAAACAGGAAGACAACAAACTGGAATTCCGTCAGAGTAATGCCAGCCGAAAGTTTGTTGAACCTGAAGATGAAGAAAACGCACAATTGCGAAACACCTCAACAGGTACAATTCTGCATAATGTACTCGCAAGAATCAGCGATGCAAGCGAGGTGGACAAAGTACTCGCTGAGTTTGTGCAGGAAGGCCGCTTGAGTGATATCGATCCTGACATGAACCGTGAGAAGATGTCGAAACTCATTCGTAGCAGAGTTGAGAAGAATGAGAAGCATCCTATCATAAACAGATGGTTCTCGAGCGATGTAGAGGTCTTCAACGAGTGTACTATCGTTGCAATGGAAGAAGGTTCGGGCATTATCAAAGAGTTCCGTCCCGACCGAGTTGTCAAGGATGGCGATTCCATCACCGTCATCGACTATAAGTTTGGTCGCCACAAAGAGCAATACATCAACCAGGTGAAGCAGTACGTTTGCTTCCTCCAGAACATGGGATACAAAAATGTGAAGGGTTGCTTGTGGTATGTTTACACTAACGAAATCAAAGAAGTATGATGAAATCATTTTTAGAATATGTAGCCGAAGACATCATTCGTCGCTTCAGTAACGAGGGTAATGAGGGCATTGACCTTACCGATGTTGCCATTGTCTTCCCAAACAAGCGTGCTTCGCTCTTTCTCAACCAGTACCTCTACAAGGCTGCTGGCAACAAACCTGTGTGGTGCCCACGATATATCACCATCTCCGAACTGTTCCGTTCGCAATCCGACTTGACCACCGTCGACCCTATTCAGGCCGTATGCATCCTTTATGATGTGTACAAAGGCATAATGGAAAAGGACAATCCTAACTACGAGAGAGAATCTCTTGACCGTTTCTGGAGTTGGGGACAGATGATGCTTGCCGACTTTGATGACTTGGACAAGAATATGGGTCATGCCGACCTTATATTTAATAATGTACGCGACCTTGAGGCATTGAAGGGGGCTCCTGAGGAGTATCTCACACCAGAACAGATTGAGACATTAAAGAGTTTCTTCAATCTCGTAAGCGATAATGAAGGTTCTGTTTTGAAACAGAACTTCGAGAAACTATGGAACAATCTCGGCAACATCTATCATGGATTGAACGACGAACTCACAAGCAGAGGTCTTGCCTACGAGGGAAGTCTCTATCGCGAGGTTGCTGAGCGTGCTGATTCTTTGAAATGGCCATACAAAAAGTACCTTTTCGTTGGATTCAACATGGCTCAGGCTTCAGAGCAGAAACTCTTCATGAGTATGAAGAAGCAGGATCTTGCCCTTTTCTATTGGGATTATGATGTCTACTACGAAGATAAAGAGGCAGGACACTTTATCCGCAAAGAACTGCTGTTGAAATTCCCAAATGAACTTGAGGACAATGAGATATTCTGCAATTTCAACAGAAAAGATAATGAAACTGGCAATATAGTAAAGAAGGATGTAACCTACTTGTCGGCTTCTACAGAAAATATCCAGGCTCGATATATCTCTGATTGGTTGACTGAAGAGGGCAAGAACCGTCTTGCTAAAGGTCAGCGTACTGCTATTGTGTTAAGCGATGAGTCGCTCTTGAAGAATGTCATTCACAACCTTCCAAAAGAAACTTCCGGCCGTGCAAACATTACTGTCGGTTTTCCTTTGTCACAGTCGCCTGTCACTTCTCTTGTCAAGAACTATCTCCTTCTTCATCGTGGGGAGTTTGACTTGCGCAATGTGAGCAATATTCTTCGTCATCCTTATGCTGATTTCCTTTCGAAAAACTCAGCAGAACTTCTCGAATACTTGCACACGAATAAGATATTCTTCCCTAAAATGGAAGATCTTTGTGGCAGAGACGAGATTCTCGATGCTGTGTTCAACCCTTACAAGGATGCCGAGAAGCCAAGCAACGAGGCATTGATGTCGGCCTTGCTGAAAATATTGCAAGTAATCGGTCGTGAATGTGAGGCAAGACGCTTGGCAAACCTCGCTGAAGAGGACAAGGATACTGGTAGCAATGAGGCTACCTACGAGGAGCAGTTCATGCAGGAGTCAATCTTCCGCATGCATAATGTCATCAACAGAATTCACGATTTGATTAGCGAAGGTCTTGATGTGGACATCACTACCCTATCAAGGATCATCGACCAGATTATCCAGACGACTACAATGCCTTTCCACGGCGAACCGGCTGTAAATCTGCAGATTATGGGTGTTCTCGAGACAAGAAATCTTGATTTCGACCATATCCTCCTACTGTCATGCAACGAGGGAAACCTTCCAAAGGAGGTAAGTAGTTCTTCGCTCATCCCATACATTGTCCGACAGGCTCATGGATTAACGACTGTCAACCATAAGGTTGCCATCTACGCCTACTATTTCTACCGCCTTCTCCAGCGTTGCGACGACATTTCTATTGCCTACAACTCTTCGACAGAGGATGGGCATACCGGTCAGATGAGTCGTTTTATGCTCCAATTGATGGTTGAGAACGAGAACATGAACCTCACTCTGAAGAACCTCATTGCCAAGCAGGCACCGGAATTGGCTCATTCGCATACGATTGAAAAGGATGAAGCAATAATGGAGGTTCTCGACAAGGTATTCTCTCTCTCGCCTTCAATCATCAACAAGTACTTGCGTTGCCCCCTGCAGTTCTATTACGACAAACTGGCAGGACTTCGTGAGAGCGATGAAGAGGATTTCATTGATAACAGAATGTTTGGTACGATTTTCCATGCTGCTGCCGAGAATATGTACGATGACATAAAGCGTGACGGTGGAGAGATTACAAAGGAATCAATAGAACATCTTCTCAGCAAGAAGGGTGAACCTGCTGTTTACCGATATGTCGATGAGGCATTCAAAGACGAGTTCTTCAATGGCCGGGATCCTCATTATGACGGTTTGCAGACGATTAATCGTGAGGTGATAAAGCGTTTCATCATAAATCTGCTTAAGGAGGACAAGGAACTTGCCCCATTCCGTATTGTTGGTCTTGAGCAGGATGCCTACGAGAAGATTTCGTTCAAGAAAAATGACGGAACGGTAAAGACTCTGCAGATAGGTGGTAGCATCGACCGTCTTGACTGCATCACAATCAAAGAGGGCGACACTGAGAAGCAGGTGTTGCGTGTTGTTGACTACAAGACTGGCAGAACAGAACCAAAGGAACGCGATTCCATCGAGGAATTGTTCATGCCTAAGTATGTCGACGAGCATGCCACATATCTGCTTCAGGTTATGCTCTACTCTTCCATTGTCAGACATCTCAAGGAAGATCGAATGGCGTATGTTCATGGCGATAAGAAAAAGATTGATGCCTTGAACACTAAGAATCTGGCTGTTCGTCCTGCTTTGCTCTATATACAGAAACCTCAGAGTGTGAAGGATCCTGTCATCAAGATTGGCAAAAAAGATAATGCCACTTCTGTTGACGATGTCCTTACCTACGAAACAGAATTCCGTTCTTGTCTGAACAAACTTCTCGCGGAGATATTCGACCCTGAAGTTCCGTTCACCCCAACGGATAATAAAAAACGCTGCGAGAATTGTAGCTACAGGAATCTCTGCAAGCGGTAGTAGAATAGGCAGTAAGTGTCTTAGTCTTTTTTTAACCGCGAATTTCGCGAATTAAACTAATTACCATACGGCGTGAGAAAAAATTCGTAAAATTCGCGAAATTCGTGGTTAAAATAATATTTGCAAAAATATACCCGAGTCGAAATGACCCGGGTATATTATTATAATAAGGTGTAGGCTTATTCTTCTTCTGCCTCTGCCTCGTGCTCCTTGATGAGGTTGTTCTGAACATCTGTTGGAACAAGCTCATAGCTTGCAAACTCTGCTGAGAATGAAGCACGACCACCAGTGAGCGAACTGAGGGCTACAGAGTAGTTGCTGAGCTCCTTGAGAGGAATCTTAGCATTGAGCTTCTGATAACCTGCCTCAGAATCCATACCCATGATCATTGCACGACGACCCTGGAGATCTGACATTACATCACCCATGTAGTCTGCAGGAACGAGAACCTCGAGATCGTAGATTGGCTCGAGAATCTTTGGACCAGCATTCTTGAATGCCTCAGCAAATGCCTGACGAGCAGCGAGCATGAACGAAAGTTCATTTGAATCTACTGGGTGCATCTTACCATCGTAAACGATGACGCGAACGTCACGAGCATAAGAACCTGTCAATGGACCACGCTCCATACGCTCCATAACACCCTTGAGGATTGCTGGCATGAATCGCATATCAATAGCACCACCAACAACAGAGTTGAGGAATACCAACTTACCGCCCCACTCGAGGTCAACCTCTTCGCGCGACTTGATATTCATCTTGTACTCCTGACCACCGAAGTGGAATACTGTTGGATCAGGCATACCCTCTGCATATGGCTCAACGATGAGATGTACCTCACCGAACTGACCAGCACCACCCGACTGCTTCTTATGACGATAGTCAGCACGAGCAACCTTTGTGATAGTCTCACGATAAGGGATACGTGGCTCCTCATACTTGATCTGGATCTTCTCGTTGTTCTCGAGACGCCACTTCAATGTACGGAGGTGGAACTCACCCTGACCATGAACGATAACCTGACGCAACTCCTTCGACTGCTCAACAACCCATGTAGGATCTTCCTGACGCATCTTCTGGAGAACTGCCATCATCTTCTCTGTCTCACTCTGGTTAACAGCCTTGATAGCACGTGAGTAGCGTGCATTTGGATACTTGATATAGTCGAAACGGTTCTCACACTCCTTAGCATTGAGAGTGTTACCAGTCTTTACATCCTTAAGCTTAACTGTACAACCGATATCGCCTGCCTTCATCTCAGCAACCTCGATACGAGTCTGACCAGCACAGCAATACAATGTACCGATACGCTCCTTAGAACCACGGTCAGCATTTGTAAGGTCATCACCGCTCTTAACAGTTCCGCTCATCACCTTGAAGTACTGAACTTCACCGATATGTGGCTCAACAGCTGTCTTGAAGAAGAAGAGTGATGTAGGACCGTTTGGATCTGGAGCAACTTCCTCACCACGAGTATTGCGTACCTTTGGCATTTCGTCAACGAAAGGAACAACATTACCGAGGAACTCCATCAAACGGCGAACACCCATGTCCTTACCTGCACAAACGCAGAATACAGGGAACATTGAACGAGTCTCAAGACCAAGACGGATACCCTTACGAAGCTCGTCCTCTGTCAAAGGCTCTTCCATGAAGAACTTCTCCATCAATGTCTCGTCGTTCTCTGCTGCTGCCTCAACGAGTGCCTGATGCAATTCCATTGCCTTATCCATTTCCTCTGCAGGGATTTCCTCGATAGTAGGAACACCACCGTCAGGACCCCATGAGTACTTCTTCATAAGAAGAACGTCAATGAGTGAATTGAAGTTAGGACCTTCATTCAAAGGATACTGAATCTGAACAACCTTCGAACCGAAGCTCTCGCGAAGACGATCAACTGTTGTAGCATAGTCGCACTTCTCAGCATCAAGCTGGTTTACGAGGAAGATAACTGGTTTCTTGAGATTCTCAGTATAACGGAAGTGGTTCTGTGTACCAACCTCAGGACCTACCTGACCGTTAATCAGCAGAATAGCAGTATCTGTTACATGGAGTGCTGTGAGTGCCTGACCTACGAAGTCGTCAGCACCTGGGCAGTCAATGATATTGAGCTTCTTGCCGTTGAACTCTGTGTGGAATACTGTTGAGAATACTGAGTAGCCATACTCATGCTCTACTGGGAAATAGTCGCTGACCGTACTCTGCTGTGAAATACGACCGCGACGCTTAATGACGCCAGCTTCGAAAAGGAGAGACTCGGTAAGAGTGGTCTTACCAGATCCATCATTACCCAAAAGGGCAATGTTTTTGATTTCTTCAGTTTGATAGACTTTCATAACTGTTTTTTCTTATTTAGGTTTATAATTATTTATATTCGGTTATTAGTACAAAAAGCGGCTACTACTTGAGGCAGCTCAACTTTTCAGCCCCTAAATTAAATAAAAAAGGCGAAAGAACCAAAAGATTTTGCCAAAAACACAATAAAATTAAAAGATATTAGTATTTTTGCACTCGTAAAAACTCAATATCTATCAAAATGGCTGGCATTTACATACATATTCCTTTCTGCAAAACTCGTTGCATCTATTGTGGATTCTATTCTACAACCTTGCATGAGTTGCAGGATAAGTATGTTGATGCTGTGATAAAAGAGTTCCGTCTCAGAAGGGATTACCTAACAGAACCTGTTGAGACAATGTACTTAGGTGGTGGCACGCCGAGCCAACTTTCCATCGAAAACCTCCGAAAACTTATCAGCGTAATATCCGGCAAGACAAACGATGACTCTATACCTTATAATATTAAAGAAATAACCGTAGAATGTAATCCTGATGATGTTTCTGTGGAACTTGCAAAGGAATTGTCGGCATTGGGTGTAAACCGTGTTTCCATGGGTGTTCAGAGTTTCAGCGACCAGCGTTTGCATTTCCTTCATCGTCGTCATTCTGCTGAACAAGCGCGTAATGCTGTAAAGATTCTTCGTAATTCAGGAATCAATAATATCAGCATCGATTTAATGTTCGGGTTCCCTGGCGAGACATTGGAGGATTGGGATTTCGACATTAACGAGGCAATCAGTCTTGGCGTTGAGCACATATCGGCTTACAGTCTGATGTACGAGGAGAAAACGCCTCTGTTCAACATGCTTCAAAAGGGGCAGATTAAAGAGATTGACGAGGAACTGAGCCGACAGATGTATTACCACCTTATCGACCGACTTACTGATGCCGGATATGAGCATTACGAGATTAGCAACTTCGCCAAGCAAGGTTATCGCTCGCGCCACAACTCTTCTTACTGGAACGAGACTCCATATTTAGGTTTAGGGGCTGGTGCTCATTCCTACAACCGAACTTCCCGTCAATGGAACATCAGCGACGTCAAGAGTTACATCAATAATTTGGAAAACGGTATCGTACCTTTTGAAAATGAGCAACTTGACGATATCACCGTTTACAACGACCGGGTAACAACTTCTTTGCGCACAAAGGAGGGCATAGAGATAAGAGACGACCGTTTCAAGGACCATCTCCTGCGCAATGCTCGACCATTGATTGAACGGGGATTATTGGCCGAAAACAATAATCACTTACACCTAACACGCAGTGGATTATATGTAAGTGATGATGTTATGGCGGAACTGATCTTTATAGATTGACAGCCGATATGTCAACGAGGTTGTTGACGATAGCATAGATGGTCAATCCGGCTGGTGTGTGTATCTGCAGTTTCTTGGCTATATTTCGGCGGTGAGTGATTACCGTATTCGTTGCAATATTCAAGTGATCTGCAATTTCTTTGTTTGCCATTCCCTGAACAACACAGATTATTACATCCTTCTCTCTGTCCGACAATGCTTCTTGGTCGGCACCGCCAATCATGTTCGAAATTTTCTTAGTAACGCCCGTCTGTCGGCATTTCTCTTCCAGACGATGAATGGCTGGAATAAAGATGTTCTCCTCCATCTCCACATGCTGATACAGCCAACGCTCTGAGTTGTAGATGTCATAGAGGGTATGCATCAGTCGGTTGTTGCTCAGTCCGTCTCCTGGAAGATACTTGATGATGATGTTTTTGAGTTCCTTCAGTTTCTGGTCTGTCTGACCGTGATGCTTCGAGAATGGTTCAACGAAAGCATTATTGCCAATACTTCCTTCTATCAGATTCTCTACATAAGGGAAAAGTGTCTTCTCCTCATAATGCATATGTGCCTTGACGCTGTGTGCATAACTGTCGTAAAGGCGGAGGATAAGGATTGCCAGACTGTCGTTTTCATCGAGTGCCTCCGATAGTTCCTTGCGAATGAAAGGCAGTTCAAAATCAAGGAAATAAACATGAGATGCTTTCAGATAATGCAACAAGGTTGGCACTGAGAGGCGGTCAACAGTATCCGAGTCGATATGACCATTGACATAATAGTTGACGACACTCATGAAAGTATAGGTGTCAACGCCCTGACTCTCGCATACTTCACGCACCGTCTTGTCGCCAAAACCCATGTTTATGCCAAAAGCACTGAGCATTGGCAATATGCCGTAATCGTCGTGAATAATGCTGATCATCTTGTCATCAGCCTCATACATCTTTATATTTCTCATAGAATTACTCCTTTGATAGTCATTGAATTACGATGCAAAAGTAATAAGTTTTTTTGGTAAAAACGAACGTTAGGTATTGAAAAAACTCATTCCCTGCATCAAAATACCTAAAAATGGGGATACGATTTCATTAGTAATAAGTAGCAGGTGATTTTTCATGCCGAAAATTTCACTATTTTTTAGGTATTGTCCACATTTTCAATTAGTAGTAATTTTGCACCGGAATTCAAAATCAATAAAAACAAGATGGTAAAAAGTAATATCAAGACAACAATTTTAGGTGTAGGAATGCTACTCGTTTCTACTTCTATCTGTGCCCAGAACAACTCTTCCGACAGTACTGCCGTGAAAAAACGTCTTTCCATCGGTGGATATGGCGAGGCTGTGATGACACGCAATTTCTACAGTCAGCATTTCAACCGTTACAAGTTTCCTGAGCAGTACAAGGACGACAAGAGTCATGGTCGCTTCGACCTTCCTCATGTGACGCTGAACATCGGTTACGACTTCGGTAAGGGATGGACCATGGGAACAGAGATTGAGTTCGAGCATGGTGGCACTGAATCGGCTGTAGAGATTGATGCCGACGAGTCGGGCGAATACGAGGCAGAGACTGAGAAAGGCGGTGAGGTTGCTCTCGAGCAGTTCTGGATTAACAAGGCTTTCTGGAATGGCAGGTTCAATGTCAAGGCGGGTGAGATTATCATCCCTGTGGGCGAGATAAACCAGCATCACATGCCTAACGAGTTTTTCTCTGTCTATCGTTCTGAGGGCGAGGCTGCTATCCTGCCAAACACATGGCATCAGGTTGGTCTCTCGCTTTGGGGACGCCTGAAGGATTGGCGTTATGAGGCGCAGTTCACTTCGGGCCTCGACGCTGAGCGTTTTGGTGTGCGCAACTTCGTTCACTATGGTGCAACGAGTCCTTACGAATACAAGATTGCCAATGTCTATGCTGGTTCGGCTCGTATCGACAACTACTCCGTTCGTGGTCTTCGCCTGAGTCTTAGCGGTTATTACGGCTATACTCTCGCTAACACTGAGAAGAGCATCGGTGGCTCGTATGCTTCATTGAATGGTGCTCTTGCTATTGGTAGTTTCGGATTCCAGTTGAACCGTTGGAACTGGCTTGTTCGTGGTAATGCCACTTATGCTCATCTCGACAATGCCGACGAACTCACGGCCTTCATGAATCAGTTTCCTAAGCACACTCAGCAGGACGGTTCGCCTTCAAAGCACAGTCCTATAGCAGAGGCTGCCTACTCCATCGGTATTGAGGCTGGCTACAACATCTTCTCGCAGATTCGTTCTCTACGCAACGAACAGAAGCTCTATGTCTTTGGTCGCTACGAGGACTACGACAGTTATGCAAAGGGTTCGCAGACCATCGGCTATGCCTACACGCATGTGAAGCGTGTGGCGTGTGGTGTGAACTACATGCCTATCAAGCAGATTATCATCAAGGGCGAATGGGGCAAGCGCATCTTGCCAAGCCAGTACAACAGCGAACCGTCCCTCTCCCTCGGCATCACGTATGTAGGATGGTTTTTATAAGCCTCACCCCTGCCCTCTCCTAAAAGAGAGGGAGCCGAAGCCTCTCTCCCCGCTCTCCCCTTTTGGGAGAGGGCCGCTCACGCAAGGAGTGAAAATAATTAATGAAAAATTAATGGATAATTGGTGATAATTAATGTTTAAAGAAAAAAAATATTTCCGGATATTCAGGAATAAATAAAAATTAATAAGGTATAAACAATAAAATAAAAACAAATGAAAATGAATTTCAAAACTCTTATGTTTGCTGTTGCTGCTCTTGCAACAATCAGCCTGTCTTCATGTAGCAACGATGACAATGAAGGCAGTTCGTCTGTAAATCCCGACCTCAACGGTACTGACGCAATGGTCAGTGCGGCATGCGACAACTGGAAGTCGGCTCGTCAGGATTGGGAGTGGTCGGAGGCGTTCCTCTTCGGTGCTGCCGGCGACTATGCCATCGACCCACATATCGACACATGGCCTTTCGACCGTACCATGTTCGACAACTATATGAAGAAGTACAACCCTGCTACAAACGAATCGGATGCCGCTATCATCGACCAGGCTATTGCCACAGGTCAGAACCTCACTGGTTTCCACGCTGTGGAGTATCTCCTCTTCCGCGAGGGTAACGCTCGTAAGATTGCTGATTTGAATGCCGACGAGGTGTATTTCTGTCAGTCTGCCACATCCGACCTTTACCTCAACGCCCTGAAGCTCGTTGCTGCCTGGGGTGGAACCATCTCTTCTGCAGAGGACAAGATTCTCGAAGAGGCTGAGTTCGAGTCGAAGGACTACGGCGAGGACTTCATGAATGCTGGTCAGGCGGGTTCAAGCTACTCTTCTGTTACTCTTGCCACACGCCAGATTATCGCTGGTTGTCAGGATATCATCGGTGAGGTGCGTGATTCAAAGATTGGTGCTCCTGCCACTGGCGAGGATATCAACTATATTGAGTCGCCTTACTCTTACAACTCCATCCAGGACTTCTACGACAACATCATGTCGTGCAAGCATGCTCTCTATGGCGGTTGGAACATCACTGGTTCGCCTGCATCATCTTCGCTCATTGGTGTTTGCCTCAATGTCAACCAGTTGAAGTCGGCTGCTGAGAATGTGCAGAACAAGCTCGATGCTGCTCTCGTTGCTGTAAGCAACATGAAGAAGCCTTTCGTGCTCTACTATTCTGATGCTTCTGCTAAGAATGCCATGACGGCTCTCGACGCTCTCGACGAGGCTCTTTCTGCTCTCGACGAGGCTATCGAACCATATTCTTCACAGGAGACTCTCGTGGCGTTGTTCAAGACTGTCAACAAGGAATTCGTGGAGAACACCGTCCGTCCTACCTATCGTTCACTTGCCGACCACACAAAGGCAATGCTCACCGCCCTCACCCAAATCACCTGGAAATAAAAGCCTCACCCCCCGCCCTCTCCCACAAGGAGAGGGAGCCGAAGCCTCTCTCCCCTTTAGGGAGAGGGCCGCTCACGCAAGAAAGAAATAATTAATGAAAAATTAATGGTTAATTGGTGATAATTCGCTCGGCTATGCCGCTTTCTTGCTCTGGCAAGCGGCCCTTCGGTTCGATTACATAGCGCAGCGGAGAAAGAATGTAGAAAAAAATATTCTATTAATTCTGAAAATTCTTGTTTAATAAATGGGCAAATAATTCGTGTAATTCGTGTAATTCGTGGTTATAAAAAAAAATATTATTTAAACAAAAACAATGAAGAAATCATTTATACTCCCCCTTGCTCTTGCGGCGATGCTCGCAAGTTGCTCCGACGATAACTCGTCATTCACTGGCGACATCATCGACCTTGGCCCTGGCAGCACAACCGAGAAGAGCGAAGACTATTATGCCGGTGGACAGCTCGGTACCACCACGCTCGTCAATGCCTATGCCTATCAGCAACCAACACCTGCTGTGGCTCTTGCCAACATGCAGATGGAGTTCCAGAACGGCGAGACTCTCTTCGAGCGCGACTACAACCAGAATTCCGATGGTGCCTTCACCGGTCTTGGTCCTGTCTATGTTCGTAAAGGCTGTCTCTATTGCCACCCTAACTACGGTCATGGCAAGCGCCAGACTCGCTATCGTGAGTCGGACATGGGCAACGGCTACTTGCTCGTCATCTACGACAAGACAACAAATGCCTACATCCGTTCGGTTGCCGGTATGCCTCAGACTGGTGCTGTTGCTCCTTTCAAGGCTCCTATCGACGAGAATCAGATTCAGATTGCATGGAACGAATACACCGACGAATGGGGTAACACCTTCCCTGACGGCGAGACTTATTCGCTCATCTATCCTGATGTGACAATCCCTGCCAATGCTTTCTATGCTCCTATCGTCGTTCAGCGCAACGGACAGGACATCGAGGTGGGCGTCGATGAACTCGACATCCGTCTGGAATCTACCATCGGCATCTATGGCACTGGCCTCACCGACGCTATTCCTGACGATTCCATCACTGCTCAGTGGGCTAAGGAGTCGCTCATGTGTACTCTCAACCCTGCCATGTGGGATCAGGCTTCAAACAACTGGAAGAGCTTCTATTCGAACGGCAAGCAGGGTGACGGCACAAAGTATGTGCGTCGCTACACCTACGCTATGTCGCGTGGTCCGCTGCTCGATGCTGCTGGTGCCAACGCCATCTGGAACATCACGAATGTGACTCGTACCGACCGTCGTTATCACTATCTCGACCTTGCCGGCAAGTACTATGCCACAAAGTCGTCACAGGACCCTGATGTGCAGCGTGACTTCTATTCTTATTTCCCTGAATGGAACAAGACTGGCGATGTAGAGAAGGACATATATAGCTATCTCACTTCGACCGAACTGCCTGCAGAGATGACCGACCAGCAGTACCGAAACTTCATGATCTGGCATCGTGGTTTGGCTGTTCCTGCTGCCCGAAACACCGACACCGACCAGTTCAAGCAGGGCAAGGAGTTGTTCTCGCGTATTGGCTGTGCAAGTTGCCACCGTCCTTCTTGGACAACGGGCGACGACAATATCCAGGATCCGGCGAAGTTCTTCCTCTCAAACAACGACATGCCGCGCTATCCTAACCAGAAGATTTGGCCTTACACCGACTTTGTGCAGCATCGTCTGTTCATGGTGAACGACATCCGTACTGGTTGGTGCCGCACTACTCCACTCTGGGGCCGTGGTCTTTCGGCGCTCTGTACTGGTGCTGAGGACCGTCTCCACGACTGTCGTGCCCGCAACACCCTCGAGGCTATCATGTGGCACGGAAGTGCGCAGAGTGATGCCCGCTGGACCATTGAGAAATTCCGTAATCTCTCAAAATCCGACCGCGAAGCCATAATTTTCTTCTGCGAATCAATCTAATCGACGCGCAGAGGTACGCTGAGTTTGAAACAAAAACCGAAAAAACAATCAAAAACCCTCAACGAAGTTTCCTCGGAGCGTAGCTCCTTGTAGATCTGCGCCTTGAGTCCTCGTTTGAGAGTAAACTCTCACCGAGTCTTCAACTCTCATCTCTAATGACTCCGTCATGAGAAACTTTCGTTGATAAAACCACAAATCGTGAGGGTAGGTTAATGTGCAATGTATGATTTGTGCTGGGGTTTTGGATTTCTGTCGTCAAAGATGCTTGCATCTTGGATGGAGAGGTGAGCAACGAATAATGCTTGCATTAATTCTTGGGCACTACGACAGACAACAAGAAGGCGTCAGACTTCAAGACGGCAGGAATCGGTTTTTGATGGTTTTTATGGTTTTTGTCTTAAATCTCTCCGTCGCTTGAAATTTTCTTCTGCGAATCAATTTAATTTGAAAGTTTTTTCGTAATTTTGCCATGATGAAGAAACTCGTTGTCTTTTTATCCATCGTGATTATACTCTCAATGATGTCTGCAACCGTCGTTGAGAGCATCAAAGGCACCGACTTTGTCGGTGAGAATATCTACGGTTCATGGTGGTTCGTTGCACTATGGGCAGCACTAACTCTTGTCAGTTCGGCCTATATAGTAAAAAGAAAACTCTTTAAGTGTGGGGCATCATTCCTGCTCCACACTTCTTTCGTTGTCATTCTCTGTGGCGCACTGGTCACCCACATGACACAGACAAAGGGCATGATGCATCTTCGTCAGGACTGTCCTTCATCGAGTTTTGTGCAGAAGGACGGACTGGTGAAAGGTCTGAACTTCAACCTGCGTCTCGACAGTTTCAGCATCAAATACAAGGAAGGCACCGACATCATCGAGGACTATCGCTCCGTCGTCACTGTCATCCCTACCAACGAGCAGCATACCATCAGCATGAACAACATCCTCAAGGTGGGAAAGGTTCGTTTCTATCAGGCCGACTACGACCCCGACCTTCATGGCACTGTCCTCATGGTGAATCGCGATCCTTGGGGCATACCAGTCACCTATACCGGCTATTGCCTCCTGGCGTTAGGATTCCTGATGATATTCTTGCGTAAGGAGTATCGCATGTCGCTTGTTTGTTCGTTGGTGCTTGCGGCAGTCATTGCTTGGTTGTTCTCACGGAAGGAGTACAATATTCCGGTGCTCAATACATGGCTGTTGCCGGTTCATGTGTCGCTTATTATTACTGCTTATGTACTGCTGTTCTTTGCCATTTGGCGACGCCGTCTGCTCACCATTGCAGTGGGACTGCTTGCTATAGGAATCTTCATTGGAGCCTATTGGGCAAACATCAGTTGGGGCACCTATTGGAGTTGGGATTCGAAGGAAGTATGGGCATTGGTAACGCTCCTCATCAGCGCCGCCCCACTCCACAAGGCGAGTCTGCCAGTGTTGCAGCAGAAGCACGCCTATCGCATCTACATGATTCTCACCCTTTTGTCAGTCCTCATGACCTATCTCGGAGTGAATTATTTCCTTTCCGGCATGCACTCTTACGCCTAACGAAAGCCTCACCCCCTCGCTCGACCTAAATGGTGCTTACAGAACAAGAAATGATGAAAATACATGGGGGCATCTTTTCACTGTAACTATCGTAATCATCGTAAGCACTAAGAAAAGACACTAAACGCTTACACCGCTTACAATGATTACAATGATTACAGTAAGAAATGGACACGCTATCAGTAGTGAAAATACTGCTAATATATTTATATAATTATAATTATATAAATATATTAGAATTTGATATCCACTTCCCCACCCTCCCAAGATGTGTGCGCATTTTTCTTACTGTAATCATTGTAAGCGGTAGTTTTCGTGATGACAGCGGTGTCTCGCGGTGACTCCCTACCCCTCGCCTTCCACCAGGAAAACTCCAGAAGTGGCCCACGACTGGCGCGCATGACAAACAAAATCAGGGCTACTTGAGGAACTCAAAAAAAATATCATAATCCTCGACAACGCCAGTATACATCGGCACAATTGAAGGTTATCTTCAACCATTTAGGACCACCGTAAACTGACAAGAACTGACAAAAGCGAAACCCACCGCGTATAATTATAGTGTAGGGCGATGTGAAATCTCCCCTTTCCCCGCATCGCTAACGATGCTTCCCTTTCTTTCTCCGCTGGCGCTATGAAAGCGGCAGAGCCGAGCGCCCCGCTCGGGGCACGGGAGTTGAATACCAAAGGCGAACGGGGAAGGTGGTCAACAAGGTGAGTGTTTGAAATTTTCACAGAGAAGAATCGTGTGATTCGTGTGCAAAATATGTTTCTGATTCGCGTTACTGCAGAACGGGAAAATGAAACCGCTGAAATGACAAGAACTCCACATTGAAATGAAGCGCTAAAATCAATGCGGAGTAGCGGTCAAATCAGTGCTTTGGGAAGAGCCCATTCCACCCAACAAAAAAGCAGGCTCTCTGGGGGTGAGGGCCTGCCTTGTAGTTATATGTGATTGGGATTACTTTGTTTCAACTCCGTCTGTGGTGTAGTGGTTGTCGTTCTTCTCGATGATGACGCGACCGTTGTGGAGGAATTTACGAGCGTTGGCTTTGGCGTTGGCATTGGCTGAAACCGCTTCTATGCCTGTTGAATGGTCGCTGTAGTAATAGCGGGTAGTGTCTGACAATATCCAAGATTCGTTATTGTCTGACCATTTGTAATTGGATTCACTTGTTTGATTTCCATTGTCATCGTAGGTGTTTTCAATCTTATAATAGCCTACCCATGCACCGTCGGCCCAATCGTGTCGGACCAAGCTTGTCATGTTACCATTTGCATCGTAGGTGTATTCTATTTTCCAATTGTATACCCATGCACCACCTGACCAATAGCAGTAGTTTTGGCTTGTCATGTTTCCATTGACATCGTAGATGTATTCTCTCTTGACATAGCCTACCCATGCACCACCTTTCCATTTGTAATAGATTTCACTTGTCATTTCACCATTTGCATCGTAGGTGTATTCACTCTTTTCATTGCCTTCCCATGCACCGTTGTACCAGTTGTAAGAGACAGAACTTGTCTGGTTTCCATTGGCATCGTAGGTGTATACTCTCTTAACTTTGTTTACCCATGCACCGTCGAGCCATTTGTAAGAGTCATGACTTGCCATGTTACCATTAGCATCGTAGGTGTATTCTTCTTTTGAATCACCTACCCAATCACCGTTGGACCAGTGGTAAGATACATAACTTGTTTTGTTTCCATTGTCATCGTAGGTATATTCACTTTTCGAAGAGCCTACCCACGCACCGTCGGACCAGTAGTATTTGACTTCACTTGTACTATTCCCATTGGCATCGTAGGTGTATTCAAATTTCCGATAGCCTACCCATGCACCATCTGACCAATTGTAATCGATTTCACTTGTCATGTTGCCATTTGCATCGTAGATGTATTCTCTCTTGACATAGTCTACCCATGCACTGCCTTTCCAATTGTAACCGATTTCACTTGTCATGTTACCATTGTCATCGTAGGTGTATTCTCTCTTATCATCGCCTTCCCATGCACCGCCGGACCAGTAGTATGTGACAATACTTGTCTTGTTTCCATTGGCATCGTAGGTGTATTCATTTTTCGAATAGCCTACCCATACACTGCCGGACCAGTAGTAGCGGGCATCACTTGTCTTGTTTCCATTGACATCGTAGGTGTATTCTTGCTTATTACCATAGCCTACCCATGCACCGTCTGACCTGTAGTAAGAGGCTTCGCTTGTCTTGTTTCCATTGGCATCGTAGGTGTATTCTGTCTTAAATGTTTTATTGCCTTCTTCGTCGTATGTCACAGTACTGTCGCACAACAGAGTATTGTCTGTTTGAGCATTCAATGCCATGGAAATTGCCAGGAATGAAAGAAGAATAATTGTTCTCATATTTCTTTCCGATTTTAGTTTATAATTTCTGCGTGCTAAGGTACAAAGATTTTTTTAATAAAACAACGATAACGGGGAAAACTTTATTATCTGGAACACAGATGACACGGATAGCACTGATTATTATATAAATAATAACATTCTTTCTCCGCTATCGCTATGAAAGCGGGAAACCCGAGCGAATTGTCATTAATTATCCATTAATTTTTCATTAATTATAATTCTTTCTCCGCTGCGCTATGTAATCGAACCGAAGGGCCGCTTGCCAGAGCAAGAAAGCGGCATAGCCGAGCGAATGGACAATTAATGGGAATTAATGTTTGAGAAAAAAATGACCGCGACATCTGCGGAAATAATCCGAAACAAGAATCCTTACTAAAATGCGCAGCAATACGCTGCTTTGGGGGGAGTTATTTTAGAGGGATCGTCGTTGCACTCCTCGACATCTATACAAGAATCCTTATAATAATCTGAAATAATTAATGAATAATTTATGGACAATTAATGGGAATTAATGTTTAAAAGAAAAAGCAGGCTCTCTGGGGGAAAATCTAAAATGAAAATCCTTACTAAAATGCGCAGCAAT
>DCIM01000047.1:0-22718 GCA_002316005.1 Prevotellaceae bacterium UBA1726
GCAATCTTGTTCTTGTCGAGGAACTCCTTGCAGTCGTCGGCGATGTGGAGGATGATGTCTGTACCACGCTCAGCGCGCTCTGCTGGTTCAAGTTCAAACTCAGGACTACCGTCACAACTCCAACGCTGAGCCTCAGCACCGTCCTTGTAACTGCGTGTTACGATTTCGACCTTGTCAGCCACCATGAACGATGAATAGAAGCCAAGACCGAAATGACCGATGATAGCATTGGCGTTGTCCTTGTATTTGTCGAGGAAGTCTGTCACGCCTGAGAATGCAATCTGATTGATGTACTTGTCGATTTCCTCAGCAGTCATACCAAGTCCGTGGTCGCTGATGGTGATGGTCTTTGCAGCCTCATCGAGAGCGACACGAACAGTCAAATCACCGAGTTCGCCTTTGAAGTCGCCCTTCTCTGCGAGGGTTTTAATCTTCTGTGTAGCATCGACTGCATTAGACACCATTTCACGAAGGAAAATCTCGTGATCACTGTAGAGGAACTTCTTAATAACCGGGAAAATGTTCTCGGTTGTTACTCCAATATTACCTTTTGCCATAATATATTTGTTTTTTAACCTTATCTATATAAAAATCCCGAAACCTGATATCAGGCTCCGGGAAGTATTATTTCAAAAACTGTGCCAAATTAAATATTCGCGATACTCATGATATTTGCGAACACACCGGCAGCTGTTACGCTGGCACCGGCACCATAACCCTGGATGAGCATTGGGAACTCTTTATAACGCGAAGTGGTGAGAAGCACGATGTTGTTGCTACCTTCGAGGTTGAAGAACGGATGTCCCTGTCCCACAGTCTGTAATGAGACACTTGTATTGCCATTCTCCATCTTTGCCACAAAACGCCAGTGACGACCGTCCTTCTCCAGTTCCTTGCGTTCCTTTTCAAACTCAGCATCGAGTTCAGGGAGATTCTTCCAGAAGTCGTCAACAGAACCCTCAAAATACTTCTCAGGAACGAAGAGATTCTTCTCCACATCGTCCTGCTCCACCTTATATCCAGCCTCACGCGAGAGGATAACCAACTTACGGATTACATCCTTTCCGCTGAGGTCGATGCGTGGGTCAGGTTCGGCATATCCAGCCTCCTTTGCCAAGCGAACAGTCTCGGAGAATGGGATATCCTTTGAGATCTTGTTGAAGATGAAGTTGAGCGTACCACTGAGCACTGCCTCAATCTTCAGAATCTTATCGCCCGAGTTACGAAGGTCGTTGATAGTACCGATGAGTGGAAGACCAGCACCCACATTAGTCTCAAAGAGATACTTCACGCCACGAACAAGGGCTGTCTCCTTGAGTTTTGCATAAGTCTCGTAATCGCCCGAAGCTGCAATCTTATTTGCCGCAACGACATTAATATTATGTTCAAGAAGCGTCTGGTAAATGCCTGCAACAGAGGCAGATGCAGTGCAATCCACGAACACGGAGTTGAAGATATTCATTCCGATTACATTCTCAACGAGTTTCTCTGTTGTAGAGTTCTCCGATGCTGCGAGTTGCTCCTTATAAGTGGCAAGGTCGATACCATCGCGACTGAAGATTGCCTTCTTTGAAGAGGCAATACCCACCACATTGAGCTTCAGGCGTGAACGCTCCTTGAGTTCGTCGTATTGCTTACGAATCTGCTCGATGAGTTTGCCACCGACAGTACCTGTACCGCAGATGAAGATGTTGAGCACCTTATATTCAGACAGGAAGAACGAGTCGTGGATGACATTGAGCGACTTACGGAGATACTCCGAAGGTACGACGAACGAGATGTTTGTCTCGGAAGCACCCTGAGCACAAGCAATGACGCTGATACCCGAACGGCCAAGAGTACCGAAGAGTTTTCCGGCAATACCAGGAGTATGCTTCATATTCTCGCCCACGATAGCGATAGTGGCGAGGTTCTTCTCAATATGCATTGGATACATAGCACCCGTCTGGATTTCCTTCTGGAATTCCTGATTGAGCACATCGGCTGCAGCCTGTGCATCCTCATCGCGAACACCAATAGAGGTAGAGTTCTCAGAAGAAGCCTGCGACACCATGAACACAGAGATATGGTTGTTGGCAAGGGCGGTGAAGATTCGGCGGTTCACACCAATCACACCTACCATCGAAAGACCAGTCACAGTAATGAGACTCGTGCCGTTGATGCTCGAGATACCCTTGATAGGTTTGCGGTCGTTTTCAACCTTAGCGCGAATCACCGAACCCGGATTCTCAGGGTTGAAGGTGTTCTTCACCTTGATAGGGATATTCTTTACGCAGACAGGATAGATGGTTGGTGGGTAGATGACCTTCGCACCGAAGTTACAAAGCTCCATTGCCTCAACATACGACAGTTCCTTGATGGTGTAGGCAGTCTTGATGACACGTGGGTCGGCAGTCATGAAACCATCGACATCTGTCCAGATTTCAAGAACCTCAGCGTCGAGGGCTGCAGCAATGATTGATGCAGTATAGTCAGAACCACCACGACCAAGGTTTGTGATATCGTTGGTGTCGCGATCGCGACTGATGAATCCAGGAACAAGCGATACTCGTGGGAGATCCTTGAATGTCTCACGCACAAGGTCGGCAGTGAGTTCAGAGTGAAGCACATGCTTGCCGTTCTTGCGAACAGTCTTGATGAAATTGCGTGAGTCGAACCATTTTGAACCGCGAACAAGAGTAGATACTATGCGCGAAGAAATGCGCTCACCATAGCTGACAATGGCATCCTGTGTCTTCTCGGAGAGGTCGTGAATGAGATAAACGCCGAAGTAGATGCTTCGGAGTTGTTCAAGCAGAGCATCCACTTCCTTGAAGAGGATCTCGCGGTCAACGGTGTTTGTTATGATTGTATCGATCATCTTGTGGTGACGATCGACCATTTTCTCAAATTCATCCTTCCATGCCTCATCGCCTTTGTGCGCCAATCGGGAGGTAAGAAGGAGTTTGTCGGTGATGCCGCCAAGGGCACTTACCACTACTACTACGGGCTGATGTTTAGCCTCTTTTTCAACAATCTTTTTCAGAGAGAGGATACTCTCTACGGAACCAACGGATGTTCCGCCGAATTTCATTACTTTCATTACCGATATTTTTTGTTTTTATTATCTCACTGTCCTCTTAACGACAGAGGTTCAGCGAAACTTGGCTGCAAAATTACATAAAAAATAGTAGATTACCAAATAAAATGATTAATTTTGCAAACAGCGAGAGCAGAGAAGATCAAGTGTACTTGGATATTCTATGCCGAGCGCCAGCAAATTCTCTAAAAGAAATTTTGCAATCCGATAAGTATTACACCGATTATGACACAAGAGATTCAAGTCAGGATTCTGCCAGAGCAGGCTGCTTCTGAACAGGCTATTGCCGATTATATTGCTCGTGAAAAGGGAATAGACCGTCGCACCATCAATCATGTGCGAGTCTTGAAACGCTCCATTGACGCTCGTCAGCGCACAATATTCGTGAATATCACAGCACGCGTATATATTAATGAGGTACCGACGGACGATGCCTTTGTACACACCGAATACAAGGATGTTTCGGCATGCAAGCGTGTCATAGTTGTGGGCGAAGGTCCTGGCGGTCTTTTTGCCGCCTTGCGACTTATAGAATTAGGACTACGCCCTGTAATCCTTGAACGAGGAAAGGATGTCCATGAACGCAAAAAGGACCTTGCCGCCATCACCAAGACGCAGAAGGTGGACGGCGAGTCGAACTATTGTTTCGGCGAAGGAGGAGCAGGTGCCTATTCCGACGGAAAACTCTACACACGAAGCAAGAAACGCGGTCCTACGGAGAAGATTCTCAATGTGTTCTGTCAACACGGAGCCTCGACATCAATCCTTGCCGATGCCCATCCACATATAGGAACTGACAAACTGCCACGCGTCATTGAGAATATGCGCAACACAATCATTCGTTGTGGTGGTGAGGTGCATTTCCAGACGAAGATGACACGCCTCATTATCCAAGGCAATGAATGCGTTGGTTGTGAGGCTGTTAACCTCGCGATGAATCGCGAGGAACAGTATCGGGGACCTGTCATCCTCGCTACTGGCCATTCGGCACGCGATGTGTATCGTTATCTGGCTTCGGCTAAGATTGAGATTGAGGCAAAGGCTTTGGCAATGGGTGTTCGTTTGGAGCATCCGAGTCAGTTGATTGACCAGATACAATATCACAACAAGAACGGCCGTGGAAAGTATCTCCCTGCCGCCGAATACAGTTTTGTGACACAGGTGGACGGTCGTGGTGTATATTCCTTCTGTATGTGTCCTGGTGGTTTTGTAATCCCAGCAGCCACAGGTCCTGAACAGATTGTGGTGAATGGAATGAGTCCTTCAAATCGCGGTACACAATGGAGTAACTCTGGTATAGTTGTAGAGATTCACCCAGAGGATATAAAAGCGAAGAGTAAAGAATCTGCATCGTCAGAGCCTTTGGCTATGCTTGATTTCCAAGAGCAATTGGAAAAGACCACCTGGCAGCAAGGCAACATGAAGCAGACAGCACCTGCACAGCGAATGGTGGACTTTGTGAACGGCAAGTTGAGTTACGACCTTCCAAAGAGTTCGTATGCTCCGGGCCTTGTCTCTTCCCCACTCCATTTCTGGATGCCTAAGCAGATTTCACGACGCTTGCAGGAAGGATTCAAGAAGTTTGGCAGCATGAGTCGTGGTTTCCTCACCAACGAGGCATTGCTCATTGCCACAGAAACACGCACCTCTTCACCGGTACGCATAGTACGCGACAGAGAGACACTGCAACATGTGCGTATTCAAGGACTCTTCCCATGTGGCGAAGGAGCTGGATATGCCGGGGGTATTGTCTCTGCAGGTGTCGATGGCGAGCGCTGTGCAGAAATGTGCGCAGAATTCGTAGCATCGAAGTAATTCATTTAGGGGTAAAGGCTTTTCATTTCCGGAATTATTGTTCAAAAATTCAATAAAATTGATAATTTTATATATTATAAACATTTCGTTGTTCCTTTTATTTGCATAATTCGCCAAAATCTTGTAATTTTGCACTCCAAATACACATTATTAAATAAAAGAGATTAAACAAAATACTTAGAATGAACAAAAAAGTCTTTATCCCACTCGTTCTTCTCATTCTCATGCTCATCGCTGGTTGTGTTTACCTCGCAAAGGGGTTGAACGACCAGAAGAAGGAAAACCAGGAGATGCAGGAACTGGCCGAGATGGACAAAAAGGAAATGGAAAACGAGTATCAGCAGTTTGCTAATCAATACAGCGAAATGCGTGCTCAAATCACGAATGATTCTATTATTGCACAACTCACCGCAGAGCAGTTGAAGACAGAGTCACTGTTGAAGGAATTGAAGGAAGTGAAGAGCAGCAACGCTCGCGAGATTGCCCGTCTGAAGAAGGAACTCGCCACTTGTCGTGCCGTGATTCGCAGTTATGTGCTTCAGGTTGACTCTTTGAACCGTCTGAACCAGAACCTCGTTGCAGAGAACACTCAGGTGAAGGCGCAGTATGAGGAGGCAAACCGACAGATTGAGGGCTTGAACACAGAGAAGGCAAGTCTTTCGGAAAAGGTGGCCATCGCTGCTCAACTCGATGCTATAGGTATCAACCTCGGCATGCTCGACAAGAAAGACAAATCAACATCGAAAATAAGCAAGTGCAAGAAACTCCAGTTGAACTTCTCGCTTGCAAAGAATGTAACTGCCCAGAGTGGCAACAAGACTGTTTATGCACGCATCACTTCGCCTGCAGGTTCATTGCTTGGTGGTGCTGGCAGTTTCCCTTACGAGAACAAGACTCTGCAGTGTACTGCCAAGAAGAGCGTTGAATATGGTGGTAAGGAAACTCCAATCACACTTTATTGGGAGGTTAGTCAGGCTCTTGAAGCCGGCAACTACAATGTGAGCATCTTTGCCGATGGCAATATGATTGGTTCACGCAGTTTCAGTCTTAAATAAGATTGTTTTCAGAATTGCCACGGAATGACAAACAACATTCGGTGGCGAAAAACTCAATACATCATTGAAAATGAAGAAAGTATTAACAATTTTCGCGCTTCTTGCTTTTGTCTTTGAAGCCAATGCACAGATAGTACTGTCGCTCGACAGTTGCCGTGCTATGGCATTGCGAAACAACAAGCAACTGAACGCGACAAAACTACAACAAGAGGCTGCCCATTATGCAAAGAAGGCAGTACGCACAAAGTATCTGCCAAAGGTAGATGCTCTTGGCGGATATGAATATTTCAGCAAAGAGATATCCATCCTCAACAACGACCAGAAGTCAACATTAACAGGTTTAGGAACTGGCGTTGCGACAAGTTTGGGCAATAATGTGAACAACATTATCACAGGACTTGTTCAAGGAGGAGTCATTGATTTGGCGACAGCTCAGCAACTCGGCGGAATGATGGGCGAACTGGGCAACTCACTCGCTCAAGTGGGCAACCAGTTCGGACAGAACATTGCCGATGCTTTCCGCACAGATACACACAACATCTGGTCGGGTGCTGTGATGGTTCGTCAACCAATTTTCATGGGTGGTGCAATCATTGCTGCCAACAAGATGGCGGATATCGCAGAGGATATGGCTGCAAACAACTACGAGGGCAAGATTCAAAGCACTATCTATGACATTGACAAGGTTTACTGGCTTGTTGTCTCGCTCAAGCAGAAGAAGAAGTTGGCAGAAAGTTTCCGCGACCTTGTACAAAAGCTCGACAACGATGTTCAGAAACTAATTCAGGAAGGTCTTGCTACTCGTGCTAATGGCTTGAAGGTAGCTGTGAAGGTGAATGAGGCTGATATGGCTGTAACTCAGGTGGACAATGGTCTTTCACTTGCAAAGATGCTTCTCTGCCAGCAGTGTGGTTTGCCAATCGACACAGAGATAACACTTCAGGATGAGGACCAGAATTCGTTTGTCACTATCGATGACACTTCTTCACTTAACGACGAAATTGCACAGGCAAATCGTTCAGAGTTGAAACTGCTCGAGAATGCAGCAGAACTGAGTCGTCAGGCAACAAACCTCATTCGTGCTGAGTATCTGCCTCATATTGCATTGACTGGTGGATATATTGTTTCCAACCCTAATGTATTCAACGGTTTCCAGAATAAGTTCGCTGGCGTTTGGAATGTAGGTGTTGTGATGCAGATTCCAGTATGGAACTGGTTTGAGGGCGCTTACAAGATTCGTGCAAGTAAGGCTGCCACAGCCATTGCAAACCTTGAAGTGAACGATGCTCGCGAGAAAATCAATCTTCAGGTTGCTCAGTGTCGATACAAGATGAGCGAGGCTCAGAAACGACTCATCACCGCAACAAAGAACCTCGACAATGCAGAGGAAAACCTCCGTTGTGCAAATGTAGGTTTCCGCGAGGGAGTGATGGAGTCAACAGAAGTCATGGCTGCACAGACAGCATGGAATGCAGCACAGACACAAAAGATTGACGCAGAGATTGACGTCAAGATGACACAGTTGGGATTGAAGAAAGCATTAGGTGTTTTACAATAATAAAAGGAAAAAGTAGTATGTCAGACAAAACACAACATAACAACATTCTGCTCGCAGTGGTTGCACTCGTAGCAGTAGTAGTATTAGTCGGTATGATTGGATTCTTCACTCTCAACAAGAATGAAGAAATCATCCAGGGAGAGATTGAAGTATCAGAGTTCAGAGTAGCAAGTAAGTTACCAGGCCGTGTCGTTGAGATTCGTGTCAAGGAAGGTGACTATGTTCATGTAGGTGATACTCTTGCCATCCTTGAAGTACCTGAGGCAACAGCTCAGGAGAAAGTGGCAGAAGCAACAGAAGGTGCTGTAAACGCCATCAGTAACATGGCTCAGAATGGAACTCGCGAGGAGATGATTCAGGCCGCTTATCAGGTTTACCAGACAGCCGTTGCTGCTGCTGATGTGGCAAAAGCAACATATACACGAGTACAGAACCTCTTTGATGAAGGCGTAGTAACTGCACAGAAGCGCGATGAGGCATTTGCTGCCTTCAAGGCAACAGAAGCACAAGTGCTCGCTGCAAAGAGTCAGTATGAGATGGCAAAGAATGGTGCTCGTTCTGAAGAGAAGCAGGCTGCCAAGAAGCAGGCTGACGCAGCAAAGGGTGCTGTAGAACTGATTCGTTCTGTTCTCAAGGAGACTGTTCAGGTTGCAACTGTTGAAGGCGAAGTAAGTGCTGTTTATCCAAAGGTAGGTGAGCTTGTTGGTCTTGGTTCTCCAATCATGAGCATCGCTATGCTTGACGATATGTGGGGCACATTCAACATCCGTGAGGATCAACTTGAAGGTATGAAGGTAGGCGACACATTCACAGCATATCTCCCTGCTTTCCAGAAGGACATTGAATTGAAGATTTCGCATGTTAAAGACGAGGGTTCTTACGCTACATGGAAGGCAACAAAAGCAAACGGCCAGTATGACCTCAAGACTTTTGAGGTAAAGGCTAAGCCAACAAAGCCATTCGAAGGACTCCGTCCTGGTATGACACTTGTTGTCAAGTAAAAAACAACAAAGAATGAAGACTCTTCGACAAATAATAAATATTGCCGGCCGTGAGTGTCGCATATTGATTACCAGAAACCCCATATACTTCGTGTGTATGGTGTGTCTGCCTATATTTGTTGTGGTTTTCTTCACCTCACTGATGGATGAGGGTCAACCTGTGGAACTGCCAGTAGGTGTTGTTGATCAGGACAACACTGCTACAACACGACAGATGATTCGTACGCTCGACAGTTTCCAGACTTCAAAGGTCGTTGCTCAATATCCTAATATGCAAGAGGCCCGCGTGGCAATGCAGAGAGGCGAGATTTATGCTTTCCTGCTTCTGCCTAAAGGTACGACAGCCAAACTAATGTCTTCAAAACAACCGAAGATTTCCTTTTATTATAATGGCGTCGTAATGCTTGCGGGCAACACCACATTCAAAGACCTGAAGGTCATCTCGACATTAGGTTCCGCAAAGGTTGGCGCAACTAAATTGTCGGCTATAGGAAAAACCGAACGCGAGATAAAGGCTTTCTTACAGCCAATCAACATCGACCTCCACATGATTAATAATCCATGGGCAAACTACAATGTCTATCTCAGTACGACAATGATTCCAGGATTGCTCATGTTGTTCATCTTCCTCATCACCCCTTATTCTATTGGTACAGAGTTGAAGTTTGGACAAGCACGTGAGTGGATGTACTTGGCCGGAAATAAACCTCATGTGGCTATTGCAGGTAAGATGCTCCCACAGACATTGGTATCGCTGATGGTTTTCTGGGGTTTCGAGTTCTACATCTATTATGTTCTCGGATTCCCTCACCCAGGTGGTCCCCTGCCAATCATACTACTTGGTCTTTTGGCAGTACTCTCAGCACAGTGTTTCGGCATTTTCATCTTTGGACTTATGCCTTCACTCCGTATGTCAATGAGTGTGTGCTCATTGTGGGCAATGGTCAGTTTCAGTGTGGCAGGAGCCACTTTCCCTCTTTTCGCTATGGATGCACCAATTCAGGCATTGTCTTGGTTGTTCCCATTGCGTCACTATTACATGATTTATCAAGTAAACATCTTCAATGGCTATCCGCTGTCATATGCATGGATTTATTGGGCTTGTCTTGCGGCTTTCCTCATTTTGCCAGTGTTTGTCATGAAGAATATCCGTAGGGCTATGCTCGAATATCAGTATATCCCATAATATAAACGATTGTGAACGAAAACAAACCGAAACATAGAAGTTTAGGCAGAAAATTGCTTGGTATCCTTGAGGATATGGCTGCAATTTGGGCTGACGAGATGAAGATGACCGTCAAAGATGAAGGCGTTCTCATCTTCTTCATTCTCGTGCCTATACTCTACCCTCTACTCTATTCATGGATTTATAATAACGAGGTAGTGCGAGAGGTTCCTGTGGCTGTTGTTGACAATAGTCACTCGTCGCTCAGCCGTGAGTTCCTCCGTCGTTGCGATGCTTCGCCCGACATGAAGGTGGCATACTATTGCAACAACCTTGAAGAGGCGAAGGAACTGGTTGGCCGTCAAGTGGTACACGGTGTACTCTATTTCCCTCAAGACTTCGACAAAAAGATAAATCATGGCGAACAGGTCAATGTAAGCGTTTATTGTGACATGAGTCTTATGCTCACATACAAGGCCATCTATCAGACATCACAAGGTGTGTCGTTGATGATGGGCAAAGAGATTCAGATTGAGAAGGCAGGTGGATTCACCGAACGCGACAATGAGATAACCACAAAACCGCTCGACTTTGACGAGGTGCAGATATTCAACCCAACAGGAGGCTATGGAAGTGCAATCCTTCCTGGTGTACTCATCATTATTATTCAGCAGACACTTCTCCTTGGCATTGGACTTTCGGCAGGTACTTCGCGTGAGCGTAACCGCTATCAGAATCTTGTACCTATCAGCCGCCACTACAATGGTGTATTCCGTATTGTGGGTGGCAAGGGACTCTGCTATTTCATGATATATTCTGTACTTAGTGCCTATCTGACACTCGTTGTCCCGAAGTTATTCGGCTTTACCTCACTTGTCCATGCCAACGACCTACTTGGATTAATGTTGCCATTTATCCTTGCTTGTATCTTCTTCGGTATGGCAGTATCGTGCCTTATACGCTATCGTGAGAATGTAATGCTCATCGTGGTGTTCACCTCTTTGATATTCCTCTTCATGACGGGTATCTCATGGCCTCAGAATAACATTCCTGGCTTCTGGCAAGGTGTTTCATGGTTATTCCCATCAACATTCGGTGTTAAAGGATTCCTCACTATCAGTAGTATGGGTGGAACTCTGGCCGACATTGAAACAGAATACAAAGCTCTTTGGGCACAGGTAATTGTCTATTTCCTCGCCACTTGCGTTGTTTACCAGATTCAGATTAATCGTGCGGAGAAATACAGTAAGCAGTAAAAGTACACCTTATATATAATAATAAGATCGACCCTCAAACGAGAGCCGATCTTTTTTTCTTATCAAAATTGAATTCTTACTTTACTTCATCATAGAGATTCAGCACAACATTCTCTGTGTTGAATAAGGCGATATGCGGGTTACTGCCGGTCAGGAAATACTCCATGGCGGCATTCACTTCGTTGCGAACCTTCGTCAGCGATGGGTATTCTTTACTTAAAAGAATATTTCCTTCTCCACCCTCAATAGTAAGGTAATCCTTATTCTCAGGACTATCCAAATCAACGGCTATAATCCTTCGCTCATCACCCTTCACATATACGAATTCAAAACGACGCTTGCGTTCACTCGACAAAAACGACGAATGGATATTCACGACGGTTTTGTCTTCACCAATTGAAAGATCATAAACGAAAGTACCTACAACAGCCCTATCTTTCTTTTCCTCTTCATATTGAACCTCACTACTGCAGAGAGAAATATCAGCAGCCTTGAAATCAAAGTAATTGAACAGCAAATCCCAGATATGCGGCATTTCGTCAAAAATACCAAGGTCGGTCATGGCTCGTGCCTCAGCAGTAACAGGGAGATATTTCTCATAGTTTACCTTGCACGACTCCATACGGAAACCTTCACCCTTCGTCTCTTCAAGAATACTCTTCAATGCATTGATAGAATCAGCGTGGCGAAGTATATAGCCTGTTGCGATACGACAGTCCTTTGATATTGCCATAATCTGATTATATTCCTCTATTGAGAGTACTGCAGGTTTCTCAACGAAAATGTTCTTTATTCCAAATCCTATGAGAGTCTTTATCAAACCAAAATGAGCACTTGCTGTTGCTGCAATGAATGCAACATCGATAGGTAAATCCTTTGCTCGTTCAATACTTCTGAAGTATTCGCGTCCTTCTTCTTTTCTATCCTCCTCAAAGGTAATGTCGCAAACATACAACATCCCTAACTCGGGCAATTGCTCGAGTTGACTCAATAATAGCCGTCCCATTTTACCGGCTCCTACAAGAAGGATGTTTTGTTTATTCATTTAATCAAGAGAGAGGATTCAATAGTCTATTATTTCTTAATACTTACAATCTTTGTTGCTGCCTGTTCCTTATTGCGACGGTTCACTACAGTAACAACGCTCTGTGCAAGAGCAAGGAACGACTGACCGACAGCAGTTTCAATTTGAGTTGCTGCAGGTTCGCCTGCATCGCCATTTTCGCAGATGCTCTGCACAAGAGGAATCTGTGCCAAAAGAGGAACATTCATTTCCTTAGCGAGATTCTTGCAACCATCCTTACCAAAGATATAGTATTTATTTTCAGGAAGTTCGGCAGGTGTAAACCATGCCATATTCTCAACCAAACCCAGAATTGGCACATTCACCTTCTCATTCTGGTACATATCAATACCTTTACGAGCATCAGCAAGTGCCACTTGTTGTGGTGTAGAGACGATTATCGCACCTGTGATGGCAAGTGTCTGGAGGAGAGTCAAATGGATATCGCTGGTACCCGGAGGAGTGTCAAGAATGAAATAGTCGAGTTCGCCCCAATCAGCATCAGCAATAAGTTGCTTCAAAGCCGAACAAGCCATACCTCCACGCCACAATGTGGCAGTATCGCGATTGACAAAGAATCCAATACTAAGCAGTTTCACTCCGTATTTCTCAACAGGTTCGATGAGGTCGCGACCGTCTTTCTGTACAGCAAAAGGACGCTCATCTTCAACATGGAACATCTTTGGCATTGAAGGGCCGAAGATATCTGTATCGAGCAATCCAACCTTGTAACCAAGTTTTGCAAGAGCAATGGAGAGATTGGCAGAAACAGTACTCTTGCCTACTCCACCCTTACCAGAACTTACGGCAATGACATTCTTTACATCCGGTAGGAGTTTTCCCACCTCAGGGCGAGGTGCAGATTTGAACTCCGTCTTTACGACAACCTCTACATCGGGAGAGATATTATAATGAATTGCAGCCTCAGCCGACTTGATTGTCGACTTCATGAAAGGGTCAGTCTCACGTGGAAAGAGGAGCGTAAACTCCACTTTCATGCCATTGACAATGACCTCATTATCAACAACCATCTCGCTCTCCACGAGGTTTTTCTTTGTACCTGGATAAAGCACTGTTGCCAGCGTGTCCAATATGAGTTTTGGATATAATGTCATAGTTATTTTCGTTTCAAAATGCAAAGTTAGTGCAAACGAGTGGAATTACCAAATAAAAAAGGTTTTTATTTAAGAATTACCGAGTGCAGCCTAACTTCGACTATAGGCAGAGTTAGTGCAAACGAGCGGAAATACCAAATATAACAAGAAAAAAAAGAAAGCACGACCACCGCTGTGATCGTGCCCCCAAAACAAAAAAGTATTGTAAAAAAGTATTTGTGTTAGAGTTCCATACCTGCCACATTGTAGAACTTGCCATTATTCTCAATGACAATTCTACCGTTTACAATAAACTTACGGTTTTTATATAGAGATGTTTTTGTGTCAATTGGGTTGATTCCAGATGGATCAAACGGATCATCATCAAATTGTATATTGCGATATACAGCCTCTATGTCTATGATATTCTTCTGGCTCACTACATAAGCCGTTGGTTTCATAGTGCATATGCCTATGTGCAATTCAGAATCAATGCTCGGAACGCCATAACGATTAACGGTGAATGTCAATGTACCTGCACCTTGCTCTTCCACACTGGAAAGATTACACATCCAACGACTGAAATCATTGTTCTTCTCTAAGCGCTGAGCATTAATCATTACCGTATGGTCAGCGTCCTCCATATACATGAAGCGGATATCATAATTCTCTGTATCGGGAAGGAAGTTTGACAAGACTTCTTCCTCTCCTACTGTTTTTTTATTCAGTGTCCACTCAACAGGTACCCATTCTTCACCGACCAGCTTCTCTGCCTTTGCATACAATTTATCAGGGAAAGCATAAGTAATTGGGCGATTCTCTGCATCAGGGTCATCCTCCACATCAAATGAGATAACGCCATTGTTCTCTGCAATCTGACGCAACACCACTGGACATGGATAGCCATCATAAGAAATCAGATTCGCATCATCATCATCGTTGTCGAGTTCTGAGATGTTATGTGTACCTGGGAATGGGTCATAGTCAACATCCTCAACACCAGTCATCCAAGAACCTTGAGTACCGCAAGCTCGAACCAATCGGAAGCAAGCACGGGTGGTAACATTAATATAGTTATACTGCCAATATTCTGGACGGATACTATCTACACGCCATACGAGCATTCCATGACCCGGGAGATTCTTGTCCCACTTGTCCGCCTGACGGTTTTCCATGAAGTAGCTTACATGATTCTGAAGTGAACGAATCAGACAGGCATCAGTTGTTGTCTCCGTAGACTGCATTGTGATGTGTTCACCTGCCATATCAGTAATATCAAGAGGTTCATTGAATCCTGCAGCATGTTTCTCAAAAGAGTTGAAACCACATGGTGTACGGTTGATGTCATCGCTATAGCAACCTGCCGACATTATATCCCAATAATTAGGATGCTCCTGCCAACCACCCGAAGTATCGTAATGGTCCATGAAACCAAGCACATGCGAGAACTCATGAACAATAACTCCAATACCATCAAGAACCAAGTCGCCATCATCATGCCAACCGAAAATCTCAGCAGAAGCGGCAAAACGGCCCATCTTGATGCCATCGTGAACAGGAGTAGCATCACCATACTCATCGCCCATACTTCCTGCGTGAGGCCATATGAGTCGCTCATCGTTGTCTTGATAGTGTGAGGCATAACCAGCGTAAATGACATACACCATATCCATCACGCCATCACCATCGCTGTCATATTTAGTGTAATCCACCTCATCATCAACCTGAGCGAGAATCTCTTTCATCAGTTTATAGGTATTTTCCACACCATTTATATAATACTGCGAACGGTCGATATCAATTGGGCCAATCACATCAAACTCAGGCACGAACTGACCATAACTATTATCATAGAAATAGTCACGCATTGAACCTGTGTAGTTCTGCTTGCCATAGTATTTGTCGTAGTCAGTGCTGAATCCTTCCATGTTCATCATTTTATCATAGAAGGTGTGAGCCTGCTCATTACCACGACTAAACTGACGGTCATTAAAATTCACAAGGATTACAAGCCCTTTATAAGGCTTTCCTGCAAAAGACTGGCGTACAGGCATATCATCATAGTTCATCTGACGAAGAGCGTTGGCCTTCTTTGGTGCCATTGCCTTTGCCTCCTCGCCTGTTGGGCGATAGAAACCGTCCTCACCTTTTGCCACTACCGTACCATCCTCGGTTGTAAGGTAATGGAAATACTCATTACCATGACCGATGATAGTGATGGTTGTGCCGTCAGGCTGAACCACCTTGCGTGCCTTTGGATAGGCTGGTGCTGAAAATGCTGCTGCCTTGCAAAAGCAAAGGAACAGCAGCATAAGAGAGAGAGATTTATACATTATCGGATATTTTGTCCGTTCACATTATACTTCTTGCCATTCTTCATAATGACAATCTTACCGTCCTCAAGCCATTTGCCTTGAACGCCTGTCTTTACAGCATCAACATCCTTGATGCCAGAAGGAACATTATTGTTATACCATGCTATCTCCGACTTAGCCACCTCACCATTATGCTTGTGGATAGCCTGAATACCAGCGTACTTAACACCCTCTGTATAGAAATAGAGATTGTGGAAAGCACCATTCATATCAAAGTCCATATCATCGTCATAATTGTATGCCACATCAGTCATATTCTCATGATATCTTGTATAGTTGTCTGGCACGAATGTGAATGGAGTTGTAGCATCGTTGAAGTAAACATTGTAGTAGAGTTCATTAGTGTTGATGTAAACATCATTCTCGTCGACTGGCGAGATAACAAACCAAAGTTCACCCCACCAACCAGAAGACTCTACAGGCTCGAAATGAGTAACCTGAGGTGTAACAGGAGTTGCAAGTCTGTCGGTATAAGACTTAACCGTTGCATCAGCATATGCACCACTTATCTGCAACGCATCCTTATTCATAGTAAACACAAATGCCTGCTTATTTGAAGGGTCTGAAACAATGTTGCCATCCTCATATGCACAAACATATTCAGCTACTTCCTTATAAGCACGATCCCATGAGCCAGTATGATCTTCAGGATCCCACTCATCAAAAGAATCTGCATATACGCATGGTGTGAACCACTCGTGGCAGTCGATTGCATCATAAACACCTGCATACTGCTTCTTGAATGTTACGGTATTTGCAGCACGGTCGATAGAACCCTTAATCCAGTTCTTGCCGTCAAGTGGACTCAAAACATAATAGTCATCACCCACCTCAGCATACTGTGTCTTGAGAGCGTCTCTGATATTGCCCTTCACAGCAGAACTGAATCGGTTATATGCAAAACTACCGTCCTTTACCTCTGCGCCCTCAGGGAGTACAACAGGAGTGTCAGTCACATTCTCAACAATGATGCAACCATCACCATAACCAATCCAACCACCTGTAGAATTGGTAAGGCCAATAAGTTCATGAGGGAAAATCTGACCGTTCATATCAACAACTTCCTGATCTCTCTGCTTGAGCACACCATCCTTGAATGTGAAGTAAACATCAGTCACATACTGACCATCATCATTCTTCTCCAAAGAATATGTGTACTGGTAATCACTCATCTTATTGAAAACCAAACGGGTAGCATAGTATACATATACCGAAGTGCTTGCATCATATACATATGCACACTGTGCTGTGTGAGCAACATAAGTCTCATCATCAACCTTGTCGAGTTTGATATAACTATTGTAATCGAGCGAAGCACAAGGTTTCTTCAGATAGATACAACCATCATCACCGATTACATACTCGCCAGAGAAACCTCCGTTGTAACCTCCCTGCAATGACTGATTCTGATAGAAATAGGAATAACCCGAGCGTACACAGTCAGAAACAACTGTACCAGCAGGAGCCTCGTCAATCAGCTCTGTCACATAAATAGGGAGTGTCTGTGCCTGAGCATAAAGCATGGTCATCATGACCATTGCAAAAAGAGTAAAAAACTTTTTCATATCGTTTTATTTATTTTATCAATTCACCTGAAACAGAATACTTCTTGCCATTCTTGATGATTACAACCTGACCGTTCTCAATCATCTTCTTTACCTTAATATTATCTATTGAGGTATTCTTAATTGCTGAAGTTCCGAGACTTCTTGGATAGTAGATTGCCTCCCACTGGTCGCTTGCCAAAACTGCAATCTGAGCCCAAGAAAGACTTTTTACATCAACGGCGCCCCAATCGTCATACAACACGTTATAGTTACCGCCCTCTTCTGGAAGCTCTCCGAAAATAGCGCCAGTGCCGTAAACCAGACTCAACTCAAACTGTGCATCATCTTGCAACACGCCTGCACAGATATCAGTAGGTGCTGTAGTATTTTCGGCAGTAAGCTGAACCCACTCGAAATCAACGCCAAGAACTGGAGCATCAGCAGGACGCTCAATCTTTGCTGGATATAAGTATTCATCGAAATCCTCAACTGCAGCAAGAATCTGCTCCCATGTCTTTGTTGTAAGCGATGAACCAATCCAACTATATTCTGCTACTGAAAAGGCCCCACCCTCTTCTGGCAAATTGCCATAAATAGTGCTTGCCCATTCGCTGTCAGCCTTTGCCGTTGCGGCTTCAGCAGAAACTCCCTCACAGAAATCTGCAGGAACAGTTGTCATTGAAGACTTAACCTTCACCCATTTGTAGTCCTTGCCTTCAGTAAGACCTTCAGCATTAGCAACGAATGCGGTCATAAACGCAACAAACAAAAGGAGTAAACTTTTTCTCATATCTCTCATGTTTTATAATTAATAAATTGACGATTTGTCGTTAATATACAATTTGACGATTGCAAAGTTAAATCATTTGCATGATACACCTTCCAAAAGTCGCTTATTTAGTCTTAACCGATTTGTTAAAAAGAGTTTAGAGGAGACAATAAACCGGAGTTTTATGCTATCTTTGCATTATGAAATATTCAATGAAATATGTTCTTGCCATCACAACAATTGTGTTAATCCTGATTTCGGGTTATCAGTTGTATTGGCTCGTCAATATCTACCATACGCTTGATTCTGCATTAGAGCGCAACCTGAAAGAGGCTGTGCGTGCAGCCGACTTCGAGGAGATTGTCCATCGTGTAGTGAAAATGCAAGAGGAAAATGTAGGTGGCGAAATGTCGATTACAGTAGGCGCTGACCCAAAAGAGGAGAAGACAATACTGAAAAACGAAAGTAAACGCGTTCGCAATACTGACGAGAAAGAGACAAATCTTGACACCAACCTCCCTACTCCAAATTTCGCTGATGCTCTGAAAGATGCTGACGATGTTATGAATGTGGGACTTAGTATGCAGAGTGGAATTCACAGCGGTCTTGACAAGATGCGTGCCTTGGATTTCAAATTCTACGATCGTGCCCTCTCCCATCGTCTTGACTCGTTAGGCGTGAGCGTGCCTCATCTCAGTCTCTACCTTCAAAGGGACATTTCTGACAAGTTGAAATGCGACACTCTTGCGCGTATTGGAAGCATCACAAACGAGGTTGACACCTTCCGCCTTGACCTCGACATGACACAAGGCACAGAGTATATGGTATTAGTGCCAAAGCGCAACTATGCCGTCATAAAACAGATGAAGGCTCCTCTCATCTACTCATTCGTGACCTTACTCATGCTTTTGTTAGCCTTCGCGTACATTATTAATATTATTAAGAAGATGAAGGCGCTTGACGAGATGAAGAGCGATTTCACTAACAACATAACACACGAACTGAAAACACCTATTGCTGTGTCCTATGCGGCAATTGATGCTCTGCTGAATTTCAATGGTGCAGACAATCCTGAACGCAAGAAGAAATACCTCACAATATGCCAGGAGCAACTAAACCTCCTTACTGAATTAGTTGAGCAAATTCTGTCACTAAGCATGGAGCGTCGTAAGGAAATGCTCTTGAATATTGAGGAAATAGAGGTACTCCCTATTGTCGAGCGACTTACTAACATGCAGAAAATCAAGTCGAAAGAAACCGTTTTTGATATCAACATACCCGAATCGCTGACAGTAAAGGCTGACAAAATGCATTTCTCTAATATAGTGAGCAACCTCATTGATAATGCCATCAAATATTCCGACTCTGCCCCACACATTACAATTACTGCTCAGCAGACAGGCGAAGGAGTGGATATTTCAGTGGCGGATTGCGGTATAGGCATTTCGAAAGAATCTCAGCACTATATCTTCGACAAGTTCTATCGCGTGCCTCACGGCAATTTGCACAATGTAAAGGGCTATGGATTGGGCTTGTTCTATGTGAAGAGCATGATGACAAAGTTTGGAGGCAACATAAGCGTCAACAGCGAATTAGGTAAAGGAAGTACATTCAAACTGCATTTCAATGGATAAGATAAAGGTTTTATTGGTCGAGGACGAGGCAACTCTGGCAATGATTGTTCAGGAGACATTGAACAGCGAAGGCTTTGATGTGAGCATTGCCAATGATGGTGTTGAAGGAATCAAGATGGCTGAGGCAATAAATCCCGACATCCTTGTTGTGGACATTATGATGCCAAATATGGATGGTTTTGAGATGGTAAAGCGTATTCGCAAGAACGACAAGACAACACCAGTACTATTCCTTACTGCTCGCTCAGCTGTGAACGATGTTGTTGAGGGTTTTGAGATTGGAGGAAACGACTATCTCAGAAAACCATTCAGCATGATGGAACTTATTGTCAGAATAAAGGCTCTCGTTAAGCGTTTCAATGTACAGCAGATTTCAAATACAGCAGCTAATACGGAAGAAATACAAATCGGCAAATTCCTTTTGAATCCTGTGACTCAGATATTGTCATTTGGCGATGAGGCTGAGGAATTATCGCACAGAGAATCGGAACTGCTGAGAATTCTGGCGGTAAACAAGGACAAAGTTGTCACAACAAAGGAGATATTACTCGAACTATGGGGCGATGATAGTCCTTACAATGCAAAAAGTCTGCAGGTGTTCATAACAAAACTCCGCCACAAACTTGAAAACGACAGCAATATCAAAATTCTCAATATAAGAGGAATCGGATATAAGATGGTAGTATAAAAAGCAATTACCCCTAACCTCTCGCTTCATTTTGCGGGGTTAGGGGTAATTTTATTTTGCTTTATCAAGTCCCGAACGCTTATCTCTGTGATAAGAACGATAATCGTCGAGTTCGATTTCTATGTCTGGTTCGGCAAGTGCTGCATCATGAGGCAAGCGGAATTTCTGATACTTGATGTTCAATCCACGCTCAATCCACATCGACTCGTAATAGGTCTGAATACTCAGAATGCGCTGAGTTTCAGCGTCTAATCCTTCCTGATGATACAAATCGGTTGTGCGGAAAAGCAAAGGCAATTTGTTGCCGTCAACCATATATGTTGTATATGTGAACAGGAAGTTTGAGTCGGTCTTCAGGTGGATTATTCCCCCATCAACGAGGAAACGACGATAGCGCTCCATGAAAAATGTTGAGGTGAGGCGCTTACGAGGGTTCTTCATCTGTGGATCAGAGAAAGTGAGCCATATCTCCTGTACCTCATCAGCAGAGAAGAAGCGGTCGATAATCTCGATATTTGTGCGGAGGAACGCCACATTCTTCAATCCTGCCTCTAGTGCCTGAGTTGCTCCTGTCCACATTCGTGCACCCTTGATGTCAACTCCAATGAAGTTTACATCAGGATAGAGACGAGCCAATTCAACGGTATATTCGCCCTTGCCGCAACCTAACTCCAATACAATCGGGTTATCGTTGTGGAAATACTCGTCCCTCCAATGACCTTTCATCTCAAAAGGAACATCGTCAATCACACTATATGGATACTGGAACACATTCTCATAGCGCTCCATATCAGCAAATTTAGCTAACTTTCCTTTTCCCAAAATCGCTTATTATTTATTGTTTATACTCCCCTCTCCTCGTGGGAGAGGGGTTGGGGGTGAGGCTTATTACTCAATCACAACTCTTGTCCAGCCGTGCTTATCCTCTATTTCGCCATACTGAATGCCACGGAGTGTCTCAAAGAGACGGCGTGACTTAGGACCAGGTTCTGCACCAAAGTCATAACGCTTGCCTGTCTCAATATCATCAATATAAGAGATTGGCGAGATTACTGCTGCAGTACCGCAAGCACCTGCCTCCTCAAATGTATCAAGTTCCTCAAGCGGAATCTGGCGACGCTCAACAGTCATGCCCAAATCTTCTGCAACCTGCATAATTGACTTATTTGTGACAGAAGGAAGAATACTTGTCGATTTTGGAGTAATGTATGAATTGCCCTTGATACCAAAGAAATTGGCAGCACCACACTCGTCGATATATTTCTTTTCCTTTGCGTCAAGATAGAACTCACAAGCATAACCCAACTCATGTGCCTTATTGTTTGCGAAGAGCGAAGCAGCATAGTTGCCACCCACCTTGAAACAACCAGTACCAAGAGGTGCCGAACGGTCGTGATCGCGAATAATAACATAAGGATTGCTTGCGAAACCGCCCTTGAAATATGGTCCTACTGGTGTAACGAAAATCAAGAACAAGTATTCCTCTGCAGGATGAACGCCCACCTGAGGGCTGATACCGATGAGGAGAGGACGAATGTAGAGTGTAGCGCCACTCTCGTATGTAGGAATCCACTCCTGATTCAGGCGTACCACCTTCTCCACCATCTCAATAAAGAGGTCGGTTGGAACCTCTGGCATCATGATGCCACGAGAAGTTGCCTGCATACGAGCGGCATTCTCCTCTGGACGGAAAATACGAACCTTTCCATCCTTGCAACGATAAGCCTTAAGGCCCTCGAAAGCCTCCTGACCATAATGCAGACAAACTGCGGCCATGTGCATATTGATATACTCTTCTGATGAAACCTCAATTTCACCCCATTTGCCGTCGCGATAGTAGCAACGAACATTGTAATCGGTTCTCATATAACCGAATGGAAGATGTGCCCAATCTAAATTCTTCATCTTATAATAATGCTAAAAATTTGTTATCAAAAAAATCTTTGCAAAATTATAAATAATTTTTGACTTACGCAAATTATCACGAATAAAAAACACATTACCAAACAAAACAAAGAAAACCAACAAGCGAATAATTCCTTACAATTCGCGATTTCTAATGCCACAATACTCGCATTTTACTCAGCAAACCGACAAAGGCTTTCGTATACGCAAATTTCGCTCGATTTCGCAACTCCCTCATTATCAAGGCATTAACTTTCGAGCGATTTTATTTCACTTGTTTTTCAACATAAAACCAATGGAATAAGGCGCTCATTTAACTGAAATGACAATGTCATTTAAGTGGAATGATCAGTTCATTTCATTGGAATGACCACCTCATTCAAGTGGAATGACCTCGACTCTGGGGAAAAACAACAAAAAAGAGCCGTTTCGGTATGAAAACAGCCCTTTTGTTTGGTATTTCGTTTTCTATTTCGCGATTTTCAGAAAACGCAATATTCTGCGAATAATCTTTACTCTTCGTCCTCGAGTACTTTCTTTATTTCCTCGTCGGCCTTAGTGAGTTTGTCCTTACACAACTTAATTAGTTCCTGAGCGCGCTTCAGTTGTGACGACAAATCATCAATGTCGCACTCACCAGATTCCATCTTTCGGGCAATAGTCTCAAGTTCGAGTAATGCCTTCTCGTAGTTAATTTCCTGTGCCATAATATAT
>DCIM01000047.1:22915-33537 GCA_002316005.1 Prevotellaceae bacterium UBA1726
CGATGGTTTTCGCGAAGCAATCGTTGTTGAAGAGCATTGACCAATCGTTGTTCAACTCGGTCAAGATTAGCATTACCTTTCTCCTTGAGTACCAAGCAGTAAGAAGTGATTCGCTGAACAAGTGATTCAATCTTGTTTTTCTGGCGTTCAAGTCTTAGCGAGACAGAAGAAAGAATTGTATTCTGGGCATCCTCCACTCTATTCAAGACATCCACAAGGCGGTCAATCAGGAATGCTGCTGCGGCAGTTGGAGTCTTCACCTTCTGGAAGCTCACCATGTCAAGAACGCTCTCATCCCTATCATGCCCAATACCCGTAATGATTGGAATAGGAAAATTCGCTACATTCTCGGCAAGCGACAAAGTGTCAAATCCACTCATATCGGCAACAGCACCACCACCACGGATTATCACTACGCAAGAGAATAAAGCCTCTCCCCCGCCCTCCCCTGAAGGGAAGGGAGTTTTTGAATTCAAGGATTCGTAAATCGCGTCAAGGGCGGCACATACGGATTGTTCCACTTGTTCGCCTTGCATTACGGCAGGAAAAAGAGTGACATCAAACTTGAATCCGTATTCGTTGTTGGCGAGTTGATTGCAGAAATCGCCATATCCCGCAGCACCAGGACTTGAGATTACGGCTATTTTCTGACAGAAAAGAGGCAATTCGAGTTCGCGTTGCAAGTCGAACACACCCTCATCCTTCAGCGTCTGTATTATCTCCTGACGCTTGCGAGCCATATCGCCAATGGTGAATGTCGGGTCAATGTCGTTCACTATAAGTGAAAAACCGAAAGTAGGATGAAACTCCACCTTCGTTTTTACGAGCAGTTGCATTCCCGGACGAGGCAAATCGCCAGTAGCCTTCTGGAATTTTGCCGCCACTTTCACCCATTGCGAACGCCAGCATTTGGCAGGAGCCTGAGCCACAGGAGTAGCACCAAAAAGGTCTTTCTGCACAAGTTGCATGAAACAATGACCATTTCTCTCCTGAATGCTCATGAGTTCAGCCTCCACCCAATACTGATTGGGCAGAGCCTCGGCAATGGTCTCAGAAACCAATGTGGTAAGGTCGTATAGGCTTAGCGTATCCATCTGACTGCAAAAGTAACATTAAAAATCGGAAATGCCAACGAGGAAGGTCAATTTTTCTCTGCATTTTTCCGTTATTTGTTGTTTTTCCTTTGGAAAGATGAAAAAAAAGTCGTATCTTTGCCGAGTAAACAAATAACTATGGATAACAAAAAAGCAACACTCGAACTTGGCACAAAGCCTGTAGGCTCGCTGCTCATGCAATATGCGCTTCCAGCCATCATAGCAATGGTTGCCAGTTCGCTCTACAACATGGTCGACTCCATCTTCATTGGTCAGGGAGTCGGTCCTTTGGCAATCAGCGGACTTGCCATCACATTCCCATTCATGAACCTCTCGGGCGCTTTTGGTGCTGCAATCGGCGTTGGAGCCTCAACACTCATAAGCGTTCGCCTTGGACAAAAGGACTATGATTCGGCACAAAACATATTCGGCAACAGCATTACGCTTAATATCATAATAGGTATAGTATTCGCTACTGTCTGCCTTCTGTTTCTCAATCCGATTCTGATGTTCTTCGGGGCAACAGACAAGACAATCGACTATGCCCGGGAATACATGGAGATTATTCTCGCTGGTAATGCCATCACGCATCTGTATTTCGGCATGAATGCCATATTGCGCTCGGCTTCAAAACCAAAGACAGCGATGTACATAACTATGTTCACCGTTGTGCTGAACACGATTCTCGACCCTATTTTTATCTATATTTTCCACTTGGGAATCCGTGGTGCTGCTTACGCCACTATCCTGGCTCAGTTCATTGCTATGTGCTGGCAGTTCCGCATCTTCTCAAACCAGAAAGAAGTGCTCCATCTGCGTCGTGGAATTTATGCATTGAAAAAGGAACTGGTGAAAAGGATTGTAGGCATCGGCATTTCGCCTTTCGCCATGAATGCCTGCGCCTGTCTGGTGGTAATCTTCATCAACACCTCTCTTATTAAATATGGTGATGAATATGCCGTTGGTGCTTATGGAATTGGCAACCGCCTTGTGTTCATCTTCATCATGATATCAATCGGTATCAACCAAGGTATGCAACCTATCGTGGGATATAACTATGGTGCAAAGAACTACAAACGAATGATGCGTGCTGTAAATCTGGCGATGATTGCCGCTACAGCTGCCACGACATTAGGATGGTTGGTTTGTGAGGGTATTCCTGAGATTTGTGTACGCTTGTTTACAAGCGATGAGCGACTGATAAAGGAATCAGTAAACGGTTTGCGAATCAATGCAATGGTCCTCTGTATCATCGGTTTCCAGATGGTGGTGACTAATTTCTTCCAGTCAATTGGAAAGGCAAAGATAAGTATTTTCCTTTCGCTCTCTCGCCAGATGATTGTGCTTATCCCTGCCATTGTCATCTTGTCGTCAATATGGGGCGTGAATGGCGTTTGGGCGGCTTTGCCTGTAAGTGATGTTGTGGCATCCTTGCTGGCATTATGGTTCTTTGCCGTTTACATGAAGCGCTATCGCCATCATAAAGATGATGATGAGAATACACCAACGGAAGAGAAAGAAAACGAACGAAACTACAATTACTATACACCTCGCTCGGGTGCTGCTCCTCGTGGAATGGCTCCTCAGGCTGGTGCTGCAATCTTCGAAAAGAGACATAATGAAGAGAATAGGAATAATCAGTGACACTCACTCCTTTTGGGACGAGAAGTTCAAGACTTATTTCGCAGAGTGCGACGAGATATGGCATGCTGGCGACATTGGCTCAACTGATGTGGCTGAACGACTTGCTGCCGTCGCTCCGCTGAGGGCTGTCTGCGGCAACTGCGACGGGGGCGATTTGCGATTCCGTTTCCCTGAGAAACTGCGATTCAAATGCGAAGAGGCAGATGTTCTGCTTACGCATATCGGTGGTTATCCAGGCAACTACGACACTCGTATTCGTTCAACTATTTATTCCTCACCACCCGACTTGTTCATCTGTGGACATTCGCACTTGCTGAAGGTGCAATATGACAAGACGCTTGGCCTTCTGCATCTCAATCCGGGGGCAGCAGGACAAATGGGTTGGCATCCTACAAGAACCCTCATGCGACTTACCATCGACGGCAAGGATTTCAAGGATTTGGAGGTTATTGAGTTGGGCGATAATCACTCAAGATTGTAGGCAAATGCAATAAATCTTTGATTTATGCGTTATAAAAGAAAAGAAATAACTAAAAGCAACATATAAAAGTATGAAATCAATCGTTATCACTGGCGGAGCAGGCTTTATCGGAAGTCATGTCGTTCGCCTTTTCGTGAACAAATATCCAGAGTACAACATCATCAATCTGGATAAGTTGACATACGCTGGCAACCTCGCCAACCTGAAGGATGTGGAGGACAAGCCAAACTATAAGTTCGTGAAGATGGACATCTGCGACTTTGATGCATTCTACAAACTGATGCAGGATGAGCATGTTGACGGTATCATCCATCTTGCTGCAGAGAGTCATGTTGACCGCTCTATCAAGGATCCGTTCACCTTCGCTCGTACAAATGTGATGGGAACTCTCTCACTTCTTCAGGCAGCAAAACTCTATTGGGAGTCACTCCCAGAGAAATATGAGGGCAAGCGTTTCTATCATATCTCTACTGATGAGGTTTACGGAGCACTTGAGATGACTCATCCGGAAGGCGTTCCTGCTCCTTTCACTACAAAGGCTTCATCGGACAAGAACCACGAGGCTTACGGCACGGAGTTCTTCCTTGAGACAACAAAGTACAATCCTCATTCGCCATATTCTGCTTCGAAGGCTTCAAGCGACCATTTCGTTCGTGCTTTCCACGATACCTACGGTATGCCTACTATCGTGACAAACTGCTCTAACAACTATGGTCCTTATCAGTTCCCAGAGAAGTTGATTCCGCTTTTCATCAACAATATCCGTCATCGCAAGCCTCTCCCTGTCTATGGCAAGGGCGAGAATGTGCGCGACTGGCTTTATGTTGTCGACCACGCTCGTGCCATCGATACTATTTTCCACAACGGCACTATTGCAGAGACATACAACATCGGCGGTTTCAACGAGTGGAAGAACATTGATATTATTAAGGTTGTTATCAACACGGTTGATCGTCTGCTCGGTCGTAAGGAGGGTGAAGATATGGACCTTATCACTTATGTTACCGACCGCCTCGGACATGATATGCGTTATGCTATTGACTCTCGCAAGCTTCAGGCAGAACTCGGTTGGGAACCTTCATTGCAGTTTGAGGAGGGTATTGAGGAGACTGTGAAGTGGTATCTTGAGAACGAAGCTTGGATGGATAACATCACAAGCGGTGAATACGAGAAGTACTACGAATCAATGTACAAAGACAGATAATTGACACAAAGATATGACTAAGATTTTATTACTCGGTTCGGGTGAACTTGGAAAAGAGTTTGTTATTGCCGCAAAGCGTAAGGGTATTTATGTGGTTGCTTGCGATAAGTATGATAATGCTCCTGCTATGCAGGTTGCCGATGAGCGCGAGATTTTCTCTATGCTCGATGGCGATGCCTTGACAGCAGTTGTAAACAAGCATAAGCCTGACATCATCGTACCTGAGATTGAGGCTATACGTACTGAACGCTTGTTCGAGTTCGAGAAGCAGGGCATTCAGGTTGTGCCTTCGGCTCGTGCCGTAAACTACACAATGAACCGTCGTGCCATTCGCGATCTTGCTGCTCAGGAACTGGGCATTCGTACTGCCCGCTATAAGTATGCAAAGACTTATGACGAGTTGGTTGCAGCAAGCGAGTTTACGGGATTCCCTTGTGTCATCAAACCGCTCATGTCTTCGTCTGGTCATGGCCAGAGTACAGCAAAGTGCCATGAGGATCTTCGTAAGTGTTTCGATGATGCGATGGCGGGTGCTCGTGGCGATGTTCAGGAGATTATCTGCGAGGAGTTCATCAATTTCGACTCAGAATTCACTCTCCTCACCGTCACTCAGAAGAATGGCCCTACTCTCTTCTGCCCTCCTATCGGTCATGTGCAGAAAGGTGGCGACTATCGCGAGAGTTGGCAACCATATCAGATTTCAGAAGAGGAACTGCGTAAGGCTGAGGATATGGCAGAAAAAGTTACTGCTGCACTCACAGGTTACGGCATCTGGGGTGTGGAGTTCTTCCTCACAAAGGAGGGTGAAGTCATCTTCTCTGAGTTGAGTCCTCGTCCACACGATACCGGTATGGTGACTCTCGGTCATACAACAAACCTCTCGGAGTTTGAGTTGCACCTTCGTGCAGTTCTCGGTTTACCAATCCACGATATCCGTCTTGAGCATGCTGGTTGCTCGGCTGTTGTTCTTGCCGACAAGGACTACGAGGAGTCGCCTTCATACAATCTCATGGATGCTCTTCGCGAGGAGTGCACTCGTGTTCGCATCTTCGGCAAACCGGAGGCTCACTTCGGTCGTCGCATGGGTGTTGTTCTTTGCTATGGCGAGAAGGATGCCGACCTGAACGCTCTCCGTGATAAGGCAAAGCGCCTTGCCTCAACAGTTCTCGGCACCGACCCTTACATGGATAAATAGTCACCTTTCCCTTGGGTTTTCCAAAAGTCTCCCTAAATAGGGAGATTTAGAGGGTCTTCCGAGGGTCTCTATAACGACAATGAAAACAAGATTCATAGACATTCCGCATTTCGGCGATCATCGCGGAGATCTATCCGTGGTGGAGGCTTTTAAGGATGTGCCTTTCGAAGTGAAGCGCGTCTTCTGGAACTACAATGTTCCGGAGGGCAAATCACGCGGGGCTCATGCTCACAAGAAATTGCGCCAACTGCTGATTGCCCTCAATGGCAGTTTCACGGTGAATGTGGATGACGGCAAGGAAAAACAGGCATTTCTGCTCGACAACCCTTGGCAAGGACTTCTTGTTGAGGCTGGAGAATGGAGTTCTGAGGACTACTTCTCTCCTGGTGCTGTGTGCCTTGTGCTTTGTGACGATCATTACGATGAGGCGGATTACATTCGCGACTACGACGAATACATAAATTGGTTAGGTAAATAAAGAGATGCAGATAACAAGATACACAGCCGAAAGCAAAGCATTATGGGATGATTTCGTAGAGAAATCAAAGAACGGATCATTCCTTTTCAAGCGTGATTATATGGATTATCACGCTGACCGCTTCGTTGACTTCTCGCTGATGTATCTCAACGAGAAAGGCAATATCATTGCTTTGCTTCCTGCTAACAGAAAGGATCAGGCATTATATTCGCATCAAGGTCTCACCTATGGTGGTTTTATTCTATCGACCAAGGCCACGGTTGAATTGGTATTGGAATTGTTTGCCGAAACACGCACATACCTTCGTAATGAAGGATTGACGGAATTTTACTATAAGCAAGTTCCAACGATTTATCATCTCTGTCCTGCCGAGGAGGACGAATATGCCTTGTGGCGGAACAACGCCGAGATGGTTGTTTGCAACATTTCTGCTACTATTCCTCTGAATCACTCTACTCTCGAGATTCCATTCGAGCGTCGTAGGAACAGAGGCATTGCAAAGGCTAAGGAACAAGGATACAAAATCACCGAATCGGAAACTCCGGATGAGTTCTGGCCAATAATGGTTGATAATCTTCGTGAGAAGTATGACGCCAAACCGGTTCATTCGCTCAATGAAATGAAACTGCTGATGGGACGATTCCCAGACAATATCCGCTGCTTTTTGGCAAGCAAGAATGGAAAGGCTGAGGCTGGTGCTATTGTTTATCTCACCAAGCAAACCATCCATATTCAATATGCTCATGCCACTCCGGACGGCAAGACTGAAGGGGCACTCGACCTCCTCTATTCTGCATTGATTGAACAATACAGGAAAGAGGGATTCCATTACTTCGACATCGGTACATCGAACGAAGATGGCGGCCGGGTTCTTAACGAGAATCTCATTGCCCAGAAAGAAGGTTTCGGGGCAAGGGGCATTGCTTACAAACAGTGGAAACTGACACTCTAAGAAAAGATGATGATGAATATTCCATATCTGTCATTACAAAGAATAACGGCAATGCACGCTGATGAAATTCAGCAGGCTGTTCGCGAGGCTGTAGATAGCGGTTGGTATCTACAAGGTGAGCGTATTGCCCGATTCGAAAGGGAATATGCCGAGTATGTTGGTGCAAAGCATTGTGTCTCTTGCGCCAACGGACTTGATGCCTTGACGCTGATGATTCGTGCCTATAAGGAACTTGCCAAACTGAAGGATGGCGACGAGGTGATTGTTCCTGCAAACACTTATATTGCCACAATTCTGAGCATTACCGAGAATAATCTTCGCCCTGTATTGGTTGAGCCAAGACTTGACAATCTTCAAATCAACGATTCTCTCATAGAGGAGGCAATAACCGAACGGACAAAAGCTATAATGATTGTCCATCTTTACGGTTATAATTCCTATACTAATAAGATAGGTGAGATTTGTAAGAAGCATAACCTGTTATTATTAGAAGACTGTGCTCAATCCCACGGATTGGAAAGAGTATCTACTCCCCGCCCTTTGGGGGCTTTTGACTCGCTATCAAAATGCAGGTACGGGGGAGGGTCCGCTTGGTCTTTCTACCCTGGAAAGAACCTCGGTGCACTTGCTGATGCTGGAGCAATAACTACCGACGATGAAGAACTTGCGGAGGTTTTCCGTGCAATAGCCAACTATGGTTCATCGCAGAAATATGTTTTCCCTTATCAGGGGCGCAACTCCCGAATGGATGAACTTTCGGCTGCTGTTCTCTCAGTAAAACTGAAATTTCTTGATGCCGACAACCGCCGGCGTCAGGAAATTGCCGATTACTATATCGACAATATCAAGAATCCGAGCATCATCCTTCCATCACGCGAGGGTGTTCATCACATTTTCCCAATTCTCACTCCTCGCCGCGATGAGTTGCAGACTTATCTCAAGGAGAATGGCGTAGGAACAGTTATCCACTACCCTATCCCGCCTCATAAACAGGAGTGCTACAAAGAATGGAACAACCTGTCTTTCCCTGTCACAGAGCGAATCCATCGCGAGGAACTCTCGTTGCCTCTCAATCAGGCTATGACACAGGAAGAGGTCATTTACATAACAGAAACAATTAACAAATTCAAATAAAGATTTTCCTTCCCTTACTCCACTCTCCTTTCGGGGCTTTTGCCGACGGGCAAAATGCAGGGGCTGGGGGCGAGGCTTTTCTATTATGATAGTATGCATTGCAGAGAAACCGTCGGTTGCTAAGGACATCGCCAAGGTTATTGGTGCCAACTCGGCTCATGACGGATACATGGAGGGTAACGGTTATCAGGTTACCTGGACTTTCGGTCATCTTTGTACACTCAAAGAACCGAACGATTACACCGACAGTTGGAAGCATTGGTCGCTTTCGGCTTTGCCGATGATTCCTGAGCGTTTCGGTATAAAACTCATTGAGGACTCGGGCGTAAAGAAACAGTTTCGCACCATCGAACGATTGATGCAGGCTGCTGATAGCATCATCAACTGCGGTGATGCCGGCCAGGAGGGAGAACTCATTCAGCGTTGGGTGATGCAGAAGGCTGGTGCCAAATGCCCTGTTCAGCGTCTGTGGATTTCTTCGCTCACGGAGGAGTCTATTCGTGAGGGTTTTCAGGCTCTCAAGGATCAGCGCGAATACCAGCCACTCTATCTTGCAGGTCTCTCGCGCGCTGTGGGCGATTGGCTCTTGGGAATGAACGCAACGCGCCTCTACACTCTTAAATACGGACAGAATCGTCAGGTTCTTTCCATCGGTCGTGTGCAGACTCCTACCCTCGCCCTCATCGTCAACCGACAGAAGGAAATCGAGGAGTTCGTACCTCGTCAGTCATGGGTACTTTCAACTCTCTATCGCGATACAAAGTTCAATGCCATTGCTCACGATGAGGATGCTGAGGCTGAGGAAAGAGCCGAGATTGAGGCTGCGGCGGCTCAAGGCAAGACTATGAAGTCGAAAGGTCCTATCTACCGCCAGATTGAATATGCTACTGAGGAAGAGGGCAAGGCTGTTCTTGAGAGTATCAAGGATAGTCCTTTCGAGATCATCGACATAACGAAGAAGAAGGGTACTGAGGCACCGCCTCGTCTCTACGACCTTACCTCGCTTCAGGTTGACTGCAACCGTAAGTTTGGATTCTCGGCCGACCAGACTCTCCAACTTATCCAGAGCCTCTACGAGAAGAAGTTCACTACCTACCCTCGTGTAGATACAACCTTCCTCTCTGATGATATCTATCCAAAGTGTCCGGGCATCATGAACGGCCTCTTCAAGACTTCTTTCGCAGGACAGAGTCCTTATGCCGAACTGGTGAAGGCTCTTGGCGGAAAGTCGTTGAAGAAGAGCAAGAAGGTGTTCGACTCTTCAAAGGTTACCGACCACCATGCCATCATCCCTACGGGTGTTCCTCCTCAGAGTCTTTCCGATATGGAGCGAAAGGTGTTCGATCTCGTGGCGCGTGCCTTCATTGCAGCATTCTACGATGACTGCAGATTCGAGACAACAACGGTGATGGGTAAAACCGACACAACCGTTGCTGAGGATAATCCGTTCAAGAGCAAGATTGATGAATCCATCCTCTTCCGCACAACAACTCGCGTCACTATCGACGAGGGGTGGAAGGTAGTATTCAAAAAAGTCGAAGAGGACTCTGCCGAACAAGATAATGAGCAAAACGGACAGGATTCTGTTTCTGAAGTGCTGTTCACCAAAGGCGAAAAAGGTCCTCATATCCCTATGCTCACGGAGAAATGGACTCAACCTCCAAAACCTTACACAGAGGCTACTCTGCTTCGTGCAATGGAGACGGCGGGTAAGTTTATCGACAACGACGAACTGCGTGATGCCATGAAGGAGAATGGTATTGGTCGTCCTTCTACTCGTGCTGCTATCATCGAAACGCTCTTCAAGCGTCGTTACATTCGCAAGGAGCGTAAGAATCTCATCGCTACTCCTACCGGTGTAGAACTGATTGGACTCATCCACGAGGAACTCCTCAAGAGTCCTGAACTCACGGGTATATGGGAGAAGAAACTGCGCGATATTGAGCATCAGACATACGATGCCGGACAGTTTATCAACGAACTGAAGGCACAGATTACCGACATTGTGAACAAGGTTCTCACCGACTCTTCCAATCGTCGTGTCACCATCCTTGAGGATGAGCCAAAGGCTGAAAAGGGTAAGCGTAAATCTGCTCCTCGCAAGAAGGCTGAGCCTAAGGCAATCACAATCAAGGTTGGCGACAAATGTCCTAAGTGTGGACAAGGCACCATCATCCAGGGGCATACGGCTCTTGGCTGTTCGCGTTTCCGCGAGGGCTGCGACTATCGCGCTCCATTACCGAAATAAAGGGTTAATGGGTTAAAAGGTTAATGGGTTAAAGGATTATTATTTATGAAAAGATTCCTCATAACAGCAATCATCATCTTCTCTGCTCTCAGCAGTTGGGCTTGCACAAATATCATCGTTGGCAAGAAGGCCAGCGTTGACGGTTCGGTGTTCTGTTCCTACAACAACGACGGCTTTGGCGGTTACGGTTCG
>DCIM01000070.1 GCA_002316005.1 Prevotellaceae bacterium UBA1726
GAGCATCCTGGGGTCCCCACAATTCAGGAGCGAAAGCGACGTCATGCAGTGGGGAGAGCGGAGGCAATCGAGGCTTAATGATGCGAAAGCATCAGTCCGTGCCGAGATTTGCCGAACGCGTTTGCCTCTGTGGCTCAGTTGGTAGAGCAACGCATTCGTAATGCGTGGGTCACGGGTTCGAGTCCCGTTATCGGCTCCTCTTGTCGCAGCTAACGAGTATAACCTCGTGACCAAGGTCAGGGTTCTTTCTTCGCAAGCTACGAAAGCGGCAAAGCCGAGCGCGAGTCCCGTTATCGGCTCATATTTTCTGCGGTAATAGCTCAGTTGGTAGAGCTTCGGCTTCCCAAGCCGAGGGTCACGGGTTCGAGCCCCGCTTACCGCTCCAAGAATACAAAAGCAAAAGGTTGCACCCTTCCGGATGCAACCTTTATTATTTTCTCATCTAAATCTTACTTAGCATATGCTACTGAACGAGTCTCACGAATTACTGTAATCTTAACCTGACCAGGATAAGTCATCTCATTCTGAATCTTTGTAGCAATCTCTGCTGAGAGCTTCTCTGACTCTGCATCGTCCATCTTGTCGGCACCAACGATTACACGAAGTTCACGACCTGCCTGAATTGCATAAGTCTTAGTTACACCTGGATAAGACATAGCAATTGCCTCAAGGTCATTAAGACGCTTGATATATGCCTCTACGATTTCACGGCGAGCACCAGGACGAGCACCAGAGATAGCATCACATACCTGTACGATTGGCGCGAGCATTGTCTGCATCTCCATCTCATCGTGGTGAGCACCAATAGCATTGCAGATATCTGGCTTCTCCTTGAATTTCTCAGCAACCTTTGCACCATAGATTGCGTGTGGCAACTCGCTCTCCTCATCAGGCACCTTACCAATATCGTGGAGCAAACCAGCACGCTTTGCTTTCTTTGGATTAAGACCCAGTTCTGAAGCCATAACAGCACAGAGATTAGCTGTTTCACGAGCATGCTGAAGAAGGTTCTGACCGTATGAAGAACGATACTTCATCTTACCAACAATGCGGATAAGTTCTGGATGAAGTCCGTGGATACCAAGGTCGATTGCAGTACGCTTACCTGTTTCAATGATTTCATTGTCAAGCTGCTTCTTAACCTTTGCCACAACTTCCTCAATGCGTGCTGGGTGGATACGACCGTCAGCAACCAACTGATGGAGAGCAAGACGACAAACCTCACGACGAATTGGATCAAAAGCTGAAATAACGATTGCCTCTGGTGTGTCATCTACAACGATTTCCACACCCGTTGCAGCCTCAAGAGCACGGATATTACGGCCCTCACGACCGATAATGCGACCCTTAACCTCGTCATTATCAATATGGAATACAGATACAGAATTCTCAATTGCAGTCTCAGTTGCTACACGCTGGATTGTCTGAATTACAATCTTCTTAGCCTGCTGATTAGCATTGAGTTTTGCCTCGTCCATAATCTCATTGATGTAGCTTGCAGCCTCAGTCTTTGCCTCGTCCTTAAGCGACTCAACAAGACGATTCTTTGCCTCTTCTGCAGAAAGGCCTGAAAGTTCTTCAAGCTTTTCACGCTCCATGCTCTGCATCTTCTCGAGTTCCTGCTGCTTCACCTGAAGCAACTTCTTCTCGTTGTCAATGCGCTGCTGAGCCTGATCAACATCCTGCTTACGACGACCAAGTTCCTCCTGGCGCTGATTAAGCGAGATTTCACGCTGCTTGAGTCGGTTTTCGTTCTGCTGAATCTTCTGATTACGCTGCTGAACTTCCTTCTCAAGTTCTGATTTCTTGTTAAGGAACTTCTCTTTTACCTCGAGAAGTTTCTTCTCCTTGACTACCTCTGCCTCCTTATTAGCCTCGGTAATCATCTTGTTATATTCTCCCTTTATTGCATAGCGGAAGAGTAGATAGCCCAAAATGCCACCCACAACAAGAGCGACAGCGGCTATAATGATTAATACTACCATTAATTAAAATTATTATTGTTAAACATTCTCTTTAAAACACACATGTCAGAGAGTGCTTAGCAATAGAGTGAAAATACGAAAAAGCCACCTATTATATAAATAAGGTGGTTATTTCATAGCTTCTTCGATTTCTGAAGTCAACTTTGAGAGAATATCGTTAAAAGGCATTACATCATTGCGTCCAGCCTCCTTTACATAACGGAGAGCAATATCAATGAGTGCCATATACAGAAGTTCCTTATCAGCCTTCACACCCTTGAAGCGTGATGCATAAGAGTTGACCACATCAGTAATCAACTTTCCACTCTTTCTGTAGTACTCCTCTTCGTCACGAGGAACATTTACAGAAAGGTCTGTATCATAGACATGTATTGTAATACGTAACTTATTTCCTGTATCTCCAGCCATCGCTCAAACTATTTTTCACCTAAGAGCGTAATACACTTGTTGACATCACGGATAATCTTTGCCACACGCTTCTTTGCTGTTTCAAGATCCCCATCTGTCACCTCTAACATTTTCGCCATTTTCAGGCTATCGTAGTCACGCTGAGCCTGAGCGAGTTGCCCCTTCAATTCATTGATGGTCTTTTCCTGCTCATCCACCATGGCATAAAGCTCACGATTCTCCTTTACAGTATCCTTGTACTGGAGAATCATCTGCCTCATTCGGGTAGTGAAAAGGTTTAAAGTCTGCTCATTTTCATTCATACGACTAACGAATTTGCTACAAATTTACTGTTTTTTTTCGAAAACTGCAAAAAATATTGTATTTTTTTGCCGTTAACAGACGAAATTTGTACTATTTATTTGTCATCCTCAGCCTTTGGAGGTTCCTTTTTGGCAAGCATGACAATCTGGAACACGAAATTAGTGATCCATTCCTGAGTAAATCCAAGACGCTTATTGTACTGGCGAATTGCAACTGCAGTCTTCATCACGCCAGGATCATCAAAATCATTCTTGGTAAGGATATCGTTGACAGTTTTCTCTGTCATTGACTTGATTGCGCTCTTGAAGAATGATGGCATACGAAGTTTAAACTTCATAAGGTTGCCAAGAAGCATCATCAAATCCTGAGAGAATCCCTGGAACTGAATCATGTAAACCTGAACATCCTGAATCTTACGGCAATTCTTACGAATACTCTGATCAACCTCCTTAAAGAAGTTATCATCAGTATTGTATAATTCTTTCATCATCTTCTTACACTGATTTCTCTCACCTGCACCGAGGCGGTTATTCTGTGTAGGAATATGAAGTGTACTCTTAAATGTACGAAGGTCAGGAAGCATAGCCAAATTATTGATTCCTAATGTATTGGCCAATGAAGCTTGGAAATAAACTCTAACAAGAGTCATGTAGTCTTCAACACCACCTACCTTATTGTCATTATTGCTTTTTCCAAAAAGCTTTGAAAATAAACCCATATAAATATTTTTCTTAGTTAGCAGACTGAGAACATCCCAATCCGTTTGCAAAAGTACAATTTTTTATCCAAAAAGCAAAATGGGAATATGATTTTTTTGCATATTCCTTCAAATCAGACTGACAAAGGGCAGAAAAAGAAGCAAAAAACTAAAAGTTTTTCCAACAAACTCGTAATAGTTGCTTTTTTTTTATTATCTTTGCCGAAAATTATTAGAAAATCCTCATATATATATGAAAGGTATAGTTTTAGCAGGTGGTTCTGGCACACGCCTCTACCCTATTACAAAAGGAATCAGCAAGCAGTTGATACCTATCTACGACAAGCCTATGATTTACTATCCTATTTCTGTCTTGATGTTGGCGGGAATCAAGGATATCCTCATCATATCCACACCACATGACCTTCCTGGATTCAAGCGTCTTTTGGGTGACGGTAGTGAGTTGGGCGTTAATTTTCAATATGCAGAACAGCCTTCACCAGATGGACTTGCGCAAGCATTTATTATCGGTGAAGAGTTTATTGGTAATGACGCTGCTTGCCTTGTTCTTGGTGACAACATCTTCCACGGTAGTGGATTCTCTGCTCTTTTGAAGGAGAGTGTTCGTGCCGCAGAAGAGGATGGTAATGCGACAGTATTCGGTTACTATGTAAATGATCCAGAGCGTTATGGTGTAGCAGAATTCGATAGCGATGGCAATTGTCTAAGCATTGAGGAAAAGCCTACCAACCCTAAGAGCAATTATGCGGTTGTAGGTTTGTACTTCTATCCTAACAGTGTAGTAGAAATCGCAAAGAACATCAAACCAAGTGCGCGTGGTGAGTTGGAAATCACTACAGTCAACCAAGAATACCTTGCGCAGAACAACCTTAAAGTTCAGACATTACAGCGAGGATTCACATGGCTCGATACTGGAACACACGATAGTCTCTCTGAGGCAAGTACCTATATTGAGGTTATTGAAAAGCGCCAGGGGTTGAAGATTGCATGTCTTGAGGAAATTGCCTACAAGAAAGGTTGGATTGACAAAGAGCAACTTCGCAAAGATGCAATGCCTATGGCGAAGAACGAATACGGCAAGTACTTGCTTCGTCTTATTGAAGAATAAAAATAGTGAGAAATAATAACTTAAAGAGTTTCGTAATAATTTATGGAAGACATTAATAACATTGGATTGAATGACATTTTCGACAATGAAGAACAGTCATCGTTCGACTTCAAGTCAATCTACACAATGCTAATTCTTAATTGGCAGTGGTTTGTATTATCTTTGCTTTTCTGCTTAGGTTGTGCTTATGTTTACTTGAGATATACAACTCCTGTCTATCGTGCTGCAGCAAAGATGCTCATTAAGGAAGAAGACAACACCCGCTCTTCTCGCAATGCCCTTGTCAATGCAACAAATCTCGGTATGATGTCAAACTCTCAGGGTATTGACAACGAGATGGAGATTCTCAAGTCAAAAGCTATCAGCGAAGAGGCTGTAAAGGATCTCAAGCTCTATACACTCTATTGGGAAAAAGGACGCATCAAGGACAGAATCATCTACAAGACTCAGCCTATCAATGTAGATATTGACCCTATCCACCTCCAGCGTCTATCAACAACAATTCCTTTGAATATCACACGCAATGGAAATGCCTATGATGTTGAGGGAACATATAATGTTTATGGCAATGACGGTTCCGCAAAGGCCCTGAACATCAAGGAACATATCACCTCGCTTCCTGCTGTCATCAAAACAAAGATAGGTTTGATTACACTCAGCCCTAACGGAAAGCGTATGCTTGGTGATGGAAAAACTCTCATCACGACAATAGTACCTCCATATGCTATTGCTGGACGATATGCTGGTGGACTTGGTGTTTCTCAGAGTTCCAAGACTACAACCATCGCTGTACTCAGTCTTACGGATACAAGTGCAGAGCGTGCCATTGACTATCTTGAGGCTCTTGTTGTTGCCTATAACCGACAGGCTAATGAGGACAAGAATGAAATTGCTGTTCGTACAGAGGACTTCATCAATGGCCGACTTGAGAAAATCAGTCTCGAACTTGGCAATACAGATGGCGCTGTCGAGCAGTTTAAGCGTAGCAATCAGATGATTGAGTTTAATATGAATGCTTCTCAGACAATGTCGAATGCCAATGAGTATGATCAGAAACTGATTGACATTAACATGCAGATTGCTCTCATCAACAACCTCAGCAGCTATATTGAAAACGAGGAAAACAAATACAAGGTTATTCCTTCGAACATTGGTTTGACAGATGGTAGCACCACTGCCCTTATTAATAATTATAATAAGGTGGCACTTGAGCGTAGTACACTCCTTCGTACAGCCGGTGAGCTCAACCCTGCCATTAAGCCACTTAACGCTCAGCTGGACGACCTTCTCTCAAGTATTCGCAAGGCGATGAATCAATGCAAGAGTACTCTTGAGATTCAGCGTTCGGGAATATCTGCTCAATACAACAAATATCAGGGACAGATTCTCAACTCTCCTGAGCAGCAGCGTGTGATGAACCAGATTGGTCGTCAGCAGGAAGTACAGACAGCCCTCTACACAATGCTTCTTCAGAAGCGTGAGGAGAACTCTATTTCACTCGCAGCAACTGCAGACAAGGGACGACTCATTGACCGTCCTTCTTTCGCCGGACAGGTTTCGCCAAAGAAATCATTCATTATGTCTATTGCATTCGGTGTAGGTCTTGGTTTCCCATTGCTGATATTGCTCATCATCAACTTCTTCAAGTACAAGATTGAGAGTCATGATGATGTTGCAAAACTCACTAAAGTTCCAATCATCGCTGATATTGCAGTAGCAAGCGATAGTGCAAAGACAAAGGCGGACATCGTTGTTCACGAGAACCAAAACAACATGATGGAGGAAATCTTCCGTGCAATGCGTACCAACCTCCAGTTTATGATGGAAGAAGGACAGAAGGTTATCATGGCAACATCAAGTATTGCTGGTGAAGGTAAGACATTCTGTATTTCCAACCTCGCCATCAGTTTTGCTTTGCTTGGTAAGAAAGTAATCCTTGTCGGTCTTGATATTCGTAAGCCTCGTTTGGCAGAGTTGTTTGAGATTAATGACCACAAGCATGGTATTACTCCATTGCTCACATTGTCAAAGCCAACTGTTGAGGATGTGCGTGCACAGATTGTACCTTCTGAAATCAACGACAACCTTGACCTTCTTATGGCAGGTCCTGTGCCTCCAAACCCAGCAGAACTTGTTGCTCGCAAACAACTTGATGAAGTCTTTGAAATCCTGAAGCAGGAATATGATGTTGTGCTTATTGATACAGCTCCGGTTGGTCTTGTAACCGATACCTTGCAGCTTGCTCGTGTCGCAGATGCCACACTCTTAGTCTGCCGTGCTGATTATACACCAAAGGACAACATCCTTATGGTAAATGACCTTGCTACCGAGAAGAAGCTGCCTAATATGGCTATCGCTATCAACGGCATCGATATGTCAAAGAAGAAGTATGGCTACTACTATGGTTACGGAAAATACGGCCGTTACGGTAAGTACGGACGCAGTTACAAGTCTTACGGCAAGTATGGTTCTTACGGACATTACGGCTCTTATGGACATTATGGCTCATACGGCAACTATAGCAGCAGCCACTATGGAAATGAGAATGATACTTCTGTAAAACTCTAATATTCAAGACCACCAATATGGTTATAGCAGTTGATTTTGACGGCACAATAGTTGAACATCGCTATCCGGAAATCGGTACAGAGATTCCATTCGCAACAGAAACTCTGCGTATGCTCATCCAGGATCAGCACCGCCTGATCTTATGGAGTGTACGCGAGGGACAGTTGCTACAGGATGCCGTTGATTGGTGCCGTGAGCGTGGTGTGGAGTTCTATGCCGTAAACAAGGACTATCCGGAAGAGGAAAAAGAAAAGAACAACCACTTCTCGCGCAAACTGAAAGTTGACATGTGGATTGACGATCGCAATGTAGGTGGTTTGCCTGAATGGGGACAGATTTATCGCATCATCAAAGAAGGAAAGACTTATGAGCAACTGCTTCGCGAAAGTCTTCGTTCACGCCTTGAAGATCACGAGGCACCTAAACGCAAACACTGGTGGAACAGATAGTTCATATTTCCACTTTCTATAATTAATAGACGCTACCAATATAGTCGAAAAACAGACATTATATTGGTAGCGTTTCTCTTTTACTATTTGGAAGTTTTGTCCCCACGGTGAAAAACAGTTGTCCCCGCATTGAAAAACAGTTGTCCCCACGGCGCGGGGACAGTTGTTTTTCAGCGTGGGGACAAAGTCATTCCTATTAAATCACTTATACTCCGCGACGGCGAGAGCGACGCTTATTGGTTTTCTTCGCCTTAGTGGTCGTTTCTTCTGTAGCAAGTGCCCTACCCTTGTGCTTCAAATAACTACTTATTGAGAAACCTTCAAGCACCGTGAATTCCAAAAGGCTTAGTTTGAGATTATAGGTTGTCTGCAAAGTGCTGAGAACATTATTATATCGTTTCAGTTGCGCCTTATCGCTAATTGGTATATCAGCACTCGAAAGAATATTATGAAGTGAATCTCTCATCTTCGTAGAGAAATATATTGCGGCCTTGCGGATTCGCTCTTGTAGAAGATCGTTTTCCTGATAATCAGAATTCTGGATTGCACGGCAAATACCCTCATATTGATTCCTGAACTTCTCGGCAACCGATTGTACTTCATCATTAAGCACAGGCAGCACCTTTTGCAATCGACCATATGCCTCTGGGAAATCACCAATAAAATAGCGACCAAAAACCTTGAAATACTCAGTATAGTCATTCACCAAGGCCTTAAAATCGAAAAGTTCATCAAGCAGTTTCCGGAAATAGGCATATCGCAAAGACGGCAAACTATCAGTAACGGCATCAAGCGAAGTGATTCTTCCTTCAAAGTAGTTATCAACCTGTTTGTCCGTGATGACTGAGTTTTCTCGTAGTGGTGCAGAAAGTACAAGACCTTCAAGAGTACGGCAACGGCTCAAGGCAACATACACCTGACCATGAGCAAAGGAATTGTTTATGTCAAGAACAGCATGATCGAAGGTAAGACCTTGGCTCTTATGAACCGTTATTGCCCAAGCAAGTCGTAAAGGATACTGCGAGAACGTACCGTCAATGGTCTGTTTTATATCCTTTGTAACCTCATCGACAACATACTTTGTATTCTCCCAAACCATCCTCTCAACTTCAATCGGCTTGCCTTCACCCTTGCACCAAACAGAAATCTTCTCGCCAGAAATTCCACATATTACGCCAATCTTTCCATTGAAGAATGCATGAGCTGATGAGATATCATTCTTGATGAACATAACCTGAGCTCCTACCTTTAGTGTCAGCGATTCGTCGGTTGGATAGGAATATTCTGGGAATGTGCCTTTCAGTTCAGCCTTGAAGGTATATTCTGTTGTCTCAATCTCGTCAAGTTTCTGGCGGTTATAATTCTGCGCTGTCGCATTGTGAGTAGTAAGTCGAATCCAATCCTGATTCTGTGGAGGTTGAAAATCGGCTACATATCGGGAATTTAATGTTCTTACTACTTCTGCATCTACTTCATTTCGGCGAATCTTACCAAGCAGATTGACGAAATTCTGGTCTTCCTGACGATATACATGCTGGAGTTCTATTGTGGTATAATCAATTTCCTGCAACGCCTTACTACTGAAGAAATACGGTGTCGCATAATGAGCCGACAGGAGTTGCCACTCATCATCTTTCACTACAGGTGCCAATTGGCAAAGGTCGCCGATCATAAGAAGTTGAACTCCCCCAAATGGTTTTGTATGATCTTTGTATTTCCTAAGTTCCAAATCAACAGCATCGAGCAAATCAGCACGAACCATACTTATTTCATCAATGATGATAAGTTCAAGTGAACGGATTAGCTTTTTCTTATCATTGCTCATTCGATAGAACGACTTTCGTTCTTCTTGAACATACCCCGGCACGAAAGGCGTCAGTGGCAACTGAAAGAATGAGTGAATTGTCTGTCCTTGGGCATTAATAGCGGCAACACCTGTAGGTGCAAGCACAACCATTCTTTTAGGCTGAGCCTGTTTCAACTTGCGCAGAAAAGTTGTCTTTCCCGTACCAGCCTTACCGGTCAGAAACAAAGAAGCATCAGTCTCGGCAACTAATTGCCAGGCCGTCTCCATTTCCTTATTATCATTGAACTGCATATCGTATCTATTTTTTACAAAGCAAAGATAGGAAAAATATTTGAGATATTGACTATTATCACAACAAAAAAGAGAGGTCTCATGACGAGAGGCCTCTCTTTATATATATAATAAGGTGTAATTTCTATGAGTGGAATGTAAGTCCCGTGGCATTGGCATCAACAATGATAGGATGCTCGCGCGAGACAGTTCCTTCAAGCAAAGCCTTACTCATATCATCAAGAACCAGATGTTGGATAGCGCGTTTCACAGGACGTGCGCCAAACTGTGGATCGTAGCCCTGATCTGTGAGATAACTAACTGCTGCCGGTGTCCATTTCATGTTGAATCCCTGAGCGTAAAGCATAAGACTCACTTTCTCAAGTTGCATCTCCACAATCTTTGAAATCTCATCACGAGTGAGTTGATGGAAGAATATGGTCTCATCAATTCTATTACGGAACTCAGGACGCATAATACTCATAAGTTGATCTTCCTTCATATTGGATGTCATGATGATAATGGTGTTCTTGAAGTTGACCGTACGACCTTTATTATCTGTCAAGCGACCATCATCAAGTACCTGCAACAATGTGTTGAACACATCTGGATGAGCTTTCTCTATTTCGTCGAAAAGGACTACTGAATAAGGTTTTCTCCTAACTGCCTCGGTCAGCTGACCACCCTCATCATAGCCCACATATCCCGGAGGTGCACCAATGAGTCGTGTTACGCTGAACTTCTCTTGATACTCCGACATGTCGATTCGGGTTATCATCTTCTCATCGTTGAAAAGATAATCCGCCAGAGCCTTTGCCAGCTCGGTCTTTCCAACACCAGTTGTGCCGAGAAATATGAAACTGGCTATAGGACGCTTTGGATCTTGCAATCCAGCCCTGCTCCTTCGTACTGCATTGCTGACGGCAGTAATAGCCTCTTCCTGACCAACTACACGCTTATGCAACTCATCCTCGAGATGAAGCAGTTTCTCTTTATCACTTTGCAGCATTCGCTTTACTGGAATACCTGTCCAGCGCGAAACTACCTCCGCAATATCATCTGCAGTAACTTCCTCGCGTAGGAGCAAGCCTTTGCCTTCATCAGAATTAGTTTGCATATTGGTCAAGTCTGTCAGTTCTTTCTCCAATGCAGGAAGACGCGAATATCTTATTTCTGCAACTTTTGCATAGTCGCCATTGCGTTCTGCCTCTTCAGCCTGATGTTTGAGCTGTTTCTGCTGCTCCTTGATTATTTGAATTCTATCGGCCGATTTTTTCTCCTCCTCCCATTGCTTTTTCATTGTTGAGAGTTCGGAATTGAGAGAAGACAATGCTGATTCAATCTTGGCGAGCTTTTCCTTATCGTTTTCACGCTTTATAGCCTCACGCTCAATTTCAAGTTGACGCACACGGCGAGTTAGTTCATCCATTTCCTCTGGCATTGAGTCACGTTCCATTCTGAGCTTTGCTGCAGCCTCATCCATGAGGTCAATAGCTTTGTCAGGCAAGAATCGCTCTGAGATATATCGCTCTGAGAGTCGAACGGCTGCAATACAAGCATCATCCTGGATACGAACCTTATGATGATTCTCGTAGTTTTCCTTTAATCCACGGAGAATAGAAATAGCATCAATCTCACTTGGTTCATCAACCATTACTGATTGGAAACGACGTTCAAGTGCCTTGTCCTTTTCAAAATACTTCTGATATTCATTGAGGGTTGTTGCTCCTATTGCACGGAGTTCGCCACGGGCAAGAGCAGGTTTAAGGATGTTTGCTGCATCCATAGCACCTTCGCCACCACCTGCACCAACAAGAGTATGAATCTCGTCAATGAAAAGAATAATCTGTCCATCGGCCTCCGTTACCTCCTTAACAACGCCCTTTAATCGCTCCTCAAACTCACCTTTATATTTGGCACCTGCAACGAGTGCGCCCATATCGAGTGAGAAGAGTAAACGGTTCTTAAGATTCTCAGGCACATCACCACGGACAATTCGCTGAGCAAGTCCTTCTACGATTGCTGTCTTACCGGTACCAGGTTCGCCTATAATAATAGGATTGTTCTTTGTTCTGCGCGAGAGAATCTGCAGAACGCGTCGTATTTCATCGTCACGACCGATTACGGGGTCAAGTTTTCCTTGTCTTGCATCGGCCACGAGATTACGAGCAAAGCGGTTCAAGTTCTCAAACTTTGAACCTGTTGATTGTGTTTGTTGATTGTTAATCATAGTATAATACCTTTCTAAATTTAAATATTTGCCCCATATAATACAAATAACAAACCAATACAAAAAATCTGCCATCCCGTCACACAATAGCGACAGAATGGCAGAAATATTATTATTCTAGAAACTCTATAAATTCTAGCTATTATAGAAAAAGGGATACTGCTTTAGCCTCCGAAGTTATCGAAGTCAATCATATCGTCCTCAACACCAAGTGAATGGAGAAGATCAAGAACGGTCTTAGCCATCATTGGAGGTCCACAGAGATAGTACTCACAATCCTCTGGAGCTTCGTGAGCCTTGAGATAAGTGTCACCCATTACTGGAGCAACGAATCCTGGAGTATACTTAACACCAGCTGCATCAGCCTTTGGATCTGGACGGTCAAGGGCAAGATGGAAGTGGAAGTTGTCATAATCCTTCTCCAACTGGAGGAAGTCGTCAAGGAATGGAATCTCTTCAAGAGCACGAGCACCATAGAAGTAATGCATCTCACGATCACGGATGTTGAGAGTCTTCAAGCAGTGCATAATCTGAGCACGAAGAGGAGCCATACCGGCACCACCACCAACCCAGATCATCTCACGACCAGTACCGTACTTTGGACGGAACTCTCCATAAGGACCTGACATGATTACCTTATCACCAGGCTTAAGGTTGAAGATATAAGAAGAAGCAATACCAGGATTAACTTCCATGAATCCAGTACCCTGATCCTTTGGTTTGAAAGGAGGAGTAGCAATACGCACATTCAATGTGATGATATCGCCCTCATCAGGATAGTTTGCCATAGAGTAGGCACGGATTGTCTCCTCAGGGTTTGTACACTTCAAATCGAACAAGCCAAACTTCTCCCATGCAGGAAGATATGTCTCACCGATAAGTTCACGATCGAAATTCTTGTAATCGATGCAATCGAATGCAGGAATACGAATCTGTGCATAAGAACCAGGTTCGAAGTCCATATGCTCGCCTGGAGGGAGAGCAACCTTATACTCCTTGATGAAAGTTGCAACATTCTTGTTTCCAATAACTGTACACTCCCATTCCTTAACGCCCATTACAGAGTCAGAGACCTTAAGTTCAAGGTCGCCCTTAACCTTACACTGGCAACCAAGGCGATAACCTTCCTTAATCTGTTTACGAGTGAAGTGGCCCTTCTCTGAATCGAGAATTTCGCCACCACCAGAAACAACCTGACACTTACACTGGCCACAAGAACCCTTACCACCACAAGCAGATGGAAGGTGAACGCCTTCTTCTGCAAGTGTTGAGAGTACACTTGAACCTTGCTCCACTTCGTAGGTATTCTTGCCGTTCACAGTAACCTTCACCTTTCCTGAAGGCGAAAGATACTTCTTTGCAACGAGCAATACCACAACTACTACGAGGATAACAACGAGGAAAACCCCGATAGATGCTAAAATATAATTTACCATACTTTTATTTTCTCCTTATTAGATTTTAAGACCAGAGAAGCACATCATTGCCATTGCCATCAAACCTACAGTGATGAAGGTGATGCCAAGGCCCTGAAGTGGTTTTGGAACATCAGAATAAGCCATCTTCTCACGGATAGCACCCATTGCTACAATAGCAAGAGTCCAACCAATACCTGAACCGAGAGCAAACGCTACAGCATCCCAAATGTTTGTGATAGCCTGAGTGTTGTCTGGATCGAGGTTGATACGCTGCTGCATGAAGAGTGATGCACCCATGATGGCACAGTTAACAGCAATCAGAGGCAAGAAGATACCAAGTGAAGCATAGAGTGATGGCGAGAAACGCTCAACAATCATCTCCACAAGCTGTACCATACCAGCGATGACGGCAATAAAGAGAATCAAAGACAGATAAGTGAGATCCTGACCAAGGATTCCATCTTCTGCGAGAACCTTTGTCTGAAGAAGATAATCAACAGGAACAGTAATGAGCAACACGAATGTCACAGCAAGACCAAGTCCGAGAGATGTCTTCACATTCTTACTGACAGCGAGGAACGAACACATTCCAAGGAAGAATGCGAACACCATGTTGTCGACAAAGATTGAACGGAAAAACAGTGAAATTATATGTTCCATAGTTTATTTCTCCTCCTTGTAAAAATAAGCACGATGAACCCAGATAACTATACCCACGAGGATAAGTGCCATAGCTGGCATTGTCATCATACCATTATTAACATAACCAAAATCATATACACTGTCAGGGATAATCTGGAAGCCGAGCAAAGAACCACGGCCAAAGAATTCACGAACAGCACCTACAACTACGAGGATATAAGCATAACCAAGACCGTTGGCAATACCATCGATGAACGAAGGCATTGGTGAGTTCATTGAAGCGAAAGCCTCAAGACGACCCATCAAGATACAGTTGGTAATGATAAGACCAACATAAACCGAGAGTTCTACACTCACATCATATACGAATGCCTTGAGCACCTGGCTCACGATTGTCACAAGAGCAGCAACAACGACAAGCTGTACGATGATACGAATACGGTTAGGAATAGTCTTACGGATAAGTGAGATAATAACATTTGCGAATGCTGTGATGACAGTTACCGCAAGACCCATCACGATGGCTGGCTTCAACTGGCTGGTCACAGCAAGAGCAGAACAGATACCAAGTACCTGAACGAGGACTGGGTTGTTATTATTCAGCGGACTAAGGAATACTTCCTTGTTTGCTTTTGAAAATATACTCATTTCTCTTTCCTCCTATTACTTTGCGTTAATAAATGAAAGATAGTTTGCCAAAGACACCTTGAGCATTTGGTCAACACCATTACATGTCAATGTAGCACCTGTAACTGCATCAACCTCACACTCTGGATTTGGCTTGTCCGAAGACTTCTTCACGCCGAGGATGATATTCTCACCGTCAACGATCTTCTTGCCTTCAAACTGCTTGCGCCATGTCTTTGAATCTTTGATTTCTGCACCAAGGCCAGCAGTCTCACCTTCATGATTGAAGTATGCTCCAAAGATTGTCTCTTTGTCTGCGTTCAATGCTATATAACCCCAGATTGGACCCCAGAGTCCCGCACCGTAAACAGGAAGGACATACTTTGTCTCGCCTTCAACAGTTGCTACGAAGACATGATACTTACCAGCCTTGATCTCTGGATTGTAGTTTGTCTTGAACTCATCTGCAGCAACCTCTGTGAGGGCATTGCCATTCCAGAGATTGTCCTTTACTGTAGAAGCAAATGTACCATCAACATCTTCTGTATCAATCTTCAAAGCAGCAAGAATCTGCGACTTCACATCATTCTTGACATTCTTATCTTGTGTTGCCTTCAGTGAAGAAGATACGAATGCCAAAAGGAATGCAACTACCACAACGAGGATAGAAGCATAAGCAATAATATACGAATTGCTATTTGTATTCAATTTTGCCATACTTAGTCCTCCTTATTTATTATTTACACGCTTTGCACGCTTTCTGATATTAGCATCAACTACATAATAGTCGATTGTCGAAGCGAACATGTTCATCAACAGGATAGCGAGCATCATACCCTCAGGATAACCAGGGTTCATAACGCGTACTACAATCGCAACAACACCGATGAGTGCACCATACAGATACTGTCCCTTCTTTGTGCGGCATGATGTCACAGGATCTGTAGCCATGAATACTGCACCGAAAGCAAAACCACCAAGAGCAATCTGCTCATGAGCCTCAAGTGGAGACATACCAAGAGCGTGGAAAATGCCAGTTGCAATACCACCACCAACAAATACACTACCCATTGTTCTCCAAGAAGCAACACCTGTACAAAGAAGGATTACTGCACCAATAGCAATTGCAATTACAGAAGTCTCACCAATAGAGCCTGGGATAAGACCAACTACTGCACTCATGAAATCAGGCATATTGTCTGCACTCTGAGCGAGAGCACCAAGAGGAGTAGCAGCAGTAGTACCATCAGCAAGAGCATAACCCATACCAAAGATTGTATCGTCTGCTACCCATACAGTGTCGCCAGACATCTTTGTTGGATATGAGAAGAACAGGAATGCACGAGCAATGAGTGCTGGGTTGAAGATATTCATACCAGTACCACCGAAGATTTCCTTACCGATGATTACTGCAAATGCGCAAGCAAGAGCAAGCATCCAGAGTGGACATCCAACTGGTACAATCATAGGGATGATGATACCTGAAACCAGATAACCTTCCTGAATCTCCTCGTGCTTGTACTGAGCCCAGATAAACTCAATACCAAGACCTACTACATAAGCTACGATGATCTTTGGAAGTACAGCAAGTGCACCAAAGATGAACATTGAGAGGAATGATGTCTCTGCCAACTTACCAGCAACGAGTGCGTTCTGATAACCGACATTATACATACCAAACAGCAATGCTGGCATCAAGGCGATAACGACAAACGACATGATACGCTTTGAGTCGATGGCATCATGGATATGCACACCACTCTTTGATGTGTCGTTTGGAACAAACAAGAATGTCTCAAAACCCTCGAATACACTCTGGAGGGCAGAGAACTTGCCACCTTCTACGAAGTTAGGCTTAATCTTATCTACATAATTTCTAAGTGCGCTCATATTATGCATTCTCCTTTCTCAGGATATCAAGACCCTGTCTAACAATCTTCTGAAGTTCAAGTTTTGAAGAATCAACAAATTCTGCCACAGCGAAATCTTCAGGCGAAACCTCGTAGATACCAAGAGCTTCCTGACGGTCGATGTCGCCAGCGATGATTGCCTTGATGAGATATTCACCATAGATGTCCATAGGGAGAACCTTGTCGTATTCACCGCTCATAATCATGTGGCGCTCACCACCCTTGATACGAGCATCAAGGTTGTACTCCTTCTTGCCGCAAAGCCAAGAGAAGTAGCTACGACTTGTCGAGAACTGCTTGCAGCGTGGAAGAATCCAACCGAGCATCTCGTCTGCATGATCACCCTCTGGAATTACAGTAATCTCTGATGTGCGAGGACCAACAAATGAATTGTTGCGAGCAAGTACACCTGTCAATGGATTTCCATTAATCACGCGCTTGCCTTCCTCTGTGTCGAGCTGACCTGCAAGTACATCTGCAACAGGAGCACCTACCTTTACATCAACATACTTAGGTTCCTTAACCTCAGCACCAGCAACAGCCACAGTGCGGGTGAGATCAACCTTACCTTCATTGAGAAGACGACCGATGAAGATTACTGCTGTTGGATCAACTGTCCAGACAACTTCACCCTTGTTCACAGGGTCAACATTGTTCACCTGAACACCTACATTTCCAGCAGGACACTTTCCGTCAAAGACATTCACCTCAACATCCTTTGCCTCAAGAAGCGCAGGAGCTGTCTGCTTAGCGCCAACACCGAGATAGGTCTTGGCTACTTTTGCCAAAGCCGAAAGACCAGTCTGGAATGCTTCCTCATTGCCCTTAAGTTCTACTTCGAAGTCACATGCGAGTGGCATGTCACGGAGTGCAGAAACGAAGATAGCCTTTGGCGCATCCTGAGGATTAGCTACTACTGCATAAGGCAGCTGGTTAACATAACCGAAAAGACCAGCCTCACAGATAGCAGAAACAACTTCTGCACCGCTCATTGTAGCTACGGTCTTCTTACCGAAATCAGCATACTGCTGCTCAGCATCGGCCTTAACCCTGACACTGAGTACCTTGCGTCGGTCACCACGCTCAACAGCAGAGATTACTCCACTTACAGGAGAAGCAAATTTAACCTCTGGCTGCTGTTTGTTGACAAACAAGGCATCGCCGGCCTTGACAACATCCCCTTCCTTAACGACTACCTTTGGCTTAACACCAACAAATGCGTCAGGAACAAGGGCATACTCAGCGCTTGCAGGGAGAACAGTCTTCTCACCCTTTGCAGCACCTACGAGATGGATGTCCAGGCCTTTTCGTAATTTAATTACATTTGCCATAAACTAATTGTTTTGTATATATTGATAATTTTATAAATTCACACTCTGATTTTCTCGTGTACATATTTAATAATACACATAATCAACTGCAAATATAATAAAAAAAGGAGAGAAAAAGAATAAAAAAGCCGAAAAGATTAAGATTTAAGATAAAAAAAATGTAATTTTGTAATGTAATTCAATTTTTTGTAGAAGACTGAAGAGAATTAGAAGAATCATAAACGCCTTGGTTTGGTCTGTTGCAGGACTTTATCTTGTGCTTGTTGCATTGCTGAATATACCGGCAGTGCAGAAAAACATTGGTTCAAAAGTATCGGAGGCTTTGGCTGAAAAAATCGGGACAGAAGTGAAAGTCGGTAGCGTGGATTTGGGCATGTTGAACCGAATCATCATTGATGATGTACTCATAAAAGACCAAAACCAGGAGGAGATGCTGCGTGCTCCACGACTTTCTGTAAAAGTAAGAATCCGCGATCTCATTACAGGAAAAATAACGATTTCATCGGCACAATTATTCGGTTTGAAGGCTAACCTCTACAAGAAAACTGCCGATGCTGCACCTAACTTCCAGTTCGTTCTCGACTCTCTTGCATCAAAGGACACAACAAAGCATACTCCACTGAATCTTGAAATCAGTTCTCTGATTATTCGTCGTGGTGAGATTTCATATAATCAGTTGGACGACTACGACAACGGCCTATTCTCGCCGAAGCACATCAACCTGAAGGACATCAGTGCACATATCATCCTCAACCAACTGACAGATGATTCGCTCGACCTTAATGTAAAAAGGATTGCGCTCAAGGAAAAAAGCGGTCTTGAACTGAAGAAACTATCGCTTCGTTTTGTCGGTGGACAGAAGGATGCCACATTGTCAAACATGCTTCTCGAACTACCTCATTCGCTGATAAACATTCCTAAGCTGGAGGCGTCTTATCAGCGTGAAAACAAGAAACTTGTTGAGGGTTCAATGAAGTTCAATGGAAAGATTACCCAAAGTAGCATAACTCCTTGTGACTTAAGTGCTTTTACTAAGTTATTAAACAACTACAATACACCAGTTACACTTGCGGCCGATGTCAATGGAACGGATAAAAATATCAACATTGGTTCGCTAAGTATCAGTCAAGCTAACGATCTCAGACTTCTTGCTTCAGGGGCAATCAACAACTTAGGTGAAACCAACGATTGGAATGCCGATATTCAGCACCTTTCAACAAGCAGCAATGGTATCAAGAACATTACTTCTGCGCTTGGAAGAGCCGATGCAGTGCCTGCTGTTGTTGCTAATCTCGGCAACATCAATATTACGGGAAAAGCGTCGAAGGATGGTAATGCCATTAAAGCTCTTGGCAAGCTTTATACCGAAATCGGTAAAGTGGACATAAATATTAATAAGGTGGGAAAACTGGCAAAGGCAGATATAATCACTGACAAACTAAACCTCCAGAAACTCACAAACAACAAAGACCTTGGATTACTTTCTGCAAAAGTTTCAGCTACGGGCAATGTCGATGGTGCAAAGGTGCTCAGTGCCAAGGGTAATGCAAACATCAGCAGTTTTACATTCAAGAACCACACTTACAACAACATCAAGGCTACTGCCGATTACATCAAAGGTCAGAACCTAATGGCAAACATTGATGTCGTTGACAATGCTGGCAACATAAACCTTTCAGGCAATTACGGTCTTTCATCAAAGACACCAAAGGGAAGCATAAATGGCAAAGTGGAAAATCTTGATCTTGCTGCTCTCGGATTGACAAAGAAATGGGAAGGTAGTACTTTCGATTTTGAAATAAATGGCGATTTCATCGGGAAAAACATCAATTCCGCCCTTGGCGACTTGACCATCACCGACCTTACAAAACGAACTGCAGATAGCGAGTATCATCTCCATTCTATAGAGTTGAAGAAGTTTGCCGATGGCGATACTCACAAACTGACTCTCATCAGCGACTTTGCCACGATGCGTGCTGAGGGCGACATCAATTATGCCACAATCCTCAACTCTATCACCAATGCCATCTACGACCGACTTCCTACCATACCTGGGTTGAAGAAGAAACCCGCCACAAATAACAAGTTTAATATCTACGGCACTATCACTCGTTCTGACTGGGCGCAGAATCTGCTCGGCGTCGACCTTCGTCTCTTTGAACCTGCCCACCTAATCGCATCCATTGACGACAGTGAGAAGAAGGTGGACATTCAACTCGATGCAGCTCAGTTTGTCTATGGAGGAAAGGAATACAAGGATGGTTTCCTCCATCTCTCCTGCCCTAACGACACCATGAGGGCTATGGTAAATGTGAAAGCGTTGAACGAGCATGGTGGTTCGTTACTAAACATGAAGGCTCAAGCCATAGACAACCATCTGGCATCGCAGTTACACTTCCTCATAGATGGTAAGCAGGAACTCAAAGGTGAGATGAATGCCGATGCCCACTTCTACGCCGATGAAAACGGCAAATCTACTGCCGATGTAAAGATTCTGCCTTCAACAATTCTTATCAACGACACTACATGGAATATCGAACCGGCTCATATCCTTTATCACGCTAAGCATCTCGAAGTGGAGAACTTCAATGTCCACCACGATGACCAGCATATAGCCATAAACGGAAAAGCAACTCGACATATCGAGGATGAAATCACTGTCGATCTGAAGGAGGTCAATGTAAGTTATATCCTTGACATTGTCAACTTCCATTCAGTAGAGTTTGCAGGCCTTGCCACGGGTAAGGCAAAGGGACGCTCGCTCTTTGGTGAACCAGAAGCAGAAGCGCAGCTACATGTCAAAGATTTCACCTTTGAGTCAGGATGTTTGGGCGATTTGGATGTATCGGCCAATTGGAATCTTGAAGAGGGTGCTATCAATGTCGATGGTATTGCCCTCGATGGTGAGAGGCGCACAGATGTGACGGGCTATATCTCACCAAAGAATAGTGACATCGCTCTTCATGTGAAGGCCGACGGCACACGCATCAACTTCCTTCAGAAGTATTGCGACACATTCCTCAACGATATCGATGCATATGGTTGTGGCGAGATTGATGTCGTGGGCCCACTGAAAGAAATACAAATTGTTGGCGATGCCAATGTGACAGGTCGTGCCTGTGTGACAAGTCTCAACACATACTATTATCTGAACAACGACTTCGTGACTCTCCGCCCTGACGATATAATCTTCCATAATGATTCCATATACGACCGCGATGGACATTTGGGCATTGTAAATGGTCATCTGCGTCATCGCCACTTGGGCAATTTCACCGTCGATCTCGACATTGACGCACAGAATCTCCTTGCCTACGACACCCATACCTTCGACGATATGCCGTTCTATGGCACCGCCTTTGTCACTGGAAAATGCGGCATTAAGGTTAGAAGCGGTGAGATTGTTATTGATGTTGATGCCACACCAAATAAAGGAACGGAGATTGTCTATAATGTCTCTGGTCCTGAGGCTCTTGCCAGTCAGGAGTTCCTCACTTGGCACGATCGCGACTCACTGAAGGTTCACAAGGAAGCCCATGAGGATGACGAGGAACAGGACCTCTCTGCCGACCTCTTCCTCAACTTCCTCATCCATGCAACCCCTGATGCCACGGTCAACCTCCTCATGGATCAGACTGCGGGCGACTATATCCAACTCAATGGCGACGGAGTGATTCGCGTCTCTTATTACGACAAGGGCACATTCGACATGTTCGGTAATTATGTTGTCGACCATGGTTTCTACAAACTCACCATTCAGAATGTCATCAAGCGCGACTTTGAGTTCCTCCAGGGTGGTTCAATGTCGTTTGGTGGCGACCCTTACAATGCCGCCCTCAACCTAAAGGCGCAATACACCGTCAATGGTGTTTCGCTCTCCGACCTGAATCTCGGTAAGTCATTCAGTAACAACAACATTCGCGTGAACTGTTTGATGGACATCACTGGTACTCCAGCCCAACCACGAGTCGATTTCTCTCTTGACATGCCAACCGTTAGCTCTGATGCAAAGCAGATGATTATGAGCCTGATGAACTCTGAGGAGGAGACAAAGCAACAGGTAATCTATCTTCTCGCCATTGGCCGATTCTTCAACCAGGGTTCGAACAATGCCACAACCGAAATGGGACAAAGTCAGACATCACTGGCAATGCAGAGTATCTTGAGTGGTACAATCTCTCAGGAGTTGAGCAATATCCTCTCGAGTGTTGTCAAGACCAACGATTGGAACTTTGGTGCAAACATCTCTACAGGTAATGAAGGTCTCTACAATGCCGAATATGAGGGCATCATCTCTGGTCGTCTGCTCAACAACCGTCTGCTCATCAACGGCCAGTTTGGCTATCGCGATAATCCAAATACCAACTCTTCGTTCATTGGCGACTTTGATATTCGCTACCTCCTCCGTCCGAGTGGAAGTATGGCTATCAAGATCTACAACCAAACCAACGACCGCTACTTCACAAAGAACTCCCTCAATACCCAGGGCGTAGGTCTTATCTTCAAGAAGGATTTCAACGGTTGGCGTGATTTCTTCCGCTTCCGCCGCGAGAAAATTGCCCCTAAGGCAAAATAATCAGTTGTAAATTAATTTCAGCGCTACTTTTTCAAGCGTTTTTTACAACACTCTAATTTTGACCAATGTAACTATTTGTATTTCAAGTAGTTACAATTCCACTAAAATCATCATGTCATTTAACTGAAATGAAGTGGTCATTTAACTGAAATGAGGAGCTCATTCCACTGAAATGACCGCATGAAAAGGCTTAAATGACAAAGGTATCTTTGCGTGTAAAATAAATTCACACACAAACAGCATCTAATAATGTTATTAAGATGATTTATGCAAGGAGGAAAATCAATGAGACTACGAGGCCGTAGATGAAGATATTGCGAGCAGTGGCGCCAAGGACAATATTGAGGTCCCTACCCTCCAACTGACGCATCTTACTGGCGGCAAGGGAATGAAGGACAAGATAGATGACGAGAAGATATGCCCAAGATGTAACTGGAACCATCTTGCGGAAAAGGAAACCTGCGGCAATGAAACCAAAGGCTACATAAAGGGCAAAGCCGGCTTTACGACCAACAAGGACAATGAGAGTACGCTTCTTGTCACGACGGTCATTATCAATATCGCGATAGTTATTGACAATCAAGAGGTTATCAATGGCAATACCACATAACAACGACATCTTGAAAACCTCACTGGTAATGGTTTCCGTCTGGAGGTAATAGGTGAAACAGACTGGTACGATTCCAAAGAACACAAGTACCAGCACATCTCCTAAGGCTATATAGGAAAGTGTGGTGGTGTAAAGAATGCAGAACGCCACGCAGGCAACACCCACAAGAATCATCTCCCAGCCACCATATATAATGAGAGGAAGACCTATCAATCCACCAAGACAGGTGGTGACACAAAGGGCAATAATCATCGCACGAGGAGTCACCCAACCTTGAGAACAGGCACGAAGTGGACCAAGACGCGTTTCCTCATCATCATTACCACGACGCCAATCGAAATAATCATTTACAAAATTAGCATCAATCTGCATGACGAATGCAAAAAAGAAACACAAAACGGCTGGTATCCAGTTGATGCGATAATTCAAATCGTGAGCCGCCATTGCTACACCAATCATCACCGGTACAGAGGCACAAGTGAGGGTCTTTGGGCGGGCAGCAAGAAACCATGCCTTGAGAGAATTCTGTTTTACCTCGTTCATTATTTCACGGGTTTTAATGTTGGGTATAGCCGATTGAATACCTCACGCAGTTTTGCCTTGTCGCGAATGATGTTACGAAGATTGTTCAGACGCTGATGATTAGGTGAATTTGGAATCCAGAGATGTATATAACCCACTTCGGAGTACTTGTTTGTGAGGTGTTCAGCGAAACGCTCCCAATGTTCCTCCTCACTCATTTCTGGATAATGCTCAAAACCATAAAGGATGGTTCGAGTGAATACAGTCTCTGGTTCAAGTTCACGATCGGCCTCAGCCACAATCTTGCCATAAATACTTCTTGGCTGATGGGAAGATGAAGCGCGATGATCTTCAACCGCTTCTTTCATAACTTTTATCTGTTCAGTTGAAAACCAGCGCTTTAAGCGAGCATCAGATTGAAGGATTTTACCACTTGTGAGATGATGGATGGCACGAGGACCTTCAAGTCCAAGATCATGGTATGCGGCAACAATATAACACATATTCTTATCGGCACCAAGTTTGTCGGCAAGGACAAGACTCTCGGCAATAACAGTCTGTGCATGACGCAAGCCATGCGAACTGCCGAAATCGTTGTAACGAGGGAGAATCTGTTTCTCCACGAACTCCATTATCTCAAGATTCAGCATAGTACTATCTTACGGTTAGATGGAAACAACTCTGTTTCACCTCGTATTTGACATAGCAACGCCCCTGTTTACGGAAGTCGTTCAGCACCTCACTAAGGACCCATTTCAAGGTATCGTTTGTGACAGCACGACGAGCAGGACCGTTTGGGTCCTCAACCGTCTTGTAGCGGTTATAGCAGATATCAACCGTAGTTCCATACTGATGACAACTGTTAGTTGTAGCATTCTGGTTACGCTGCTGAAGTTTTGCTACATCCTCCTTACTACGAAGAGCACTCGTTACGATGATTTTATGAAGCGGAATACCCTTTACCTGAAGCGAATCAAAGAAAGTCTTGCCGATATCTTGAACCAAAACCGAAGCCTTAGGCACCAGATAAGGAATGCTGCTCTTCAGGCGATCAACATAATAATAAGGATTCGAGCCCACATAAACCAGTTCGTCTTGACGCTTTTCGGCATCAGCACGACTTGCCACAGGTTTAACTCCATAGCGTTGGGCAGCTATAAGCTGAATATCATTTTGGTCGGGAAAACAAGTCTTGAAGTCAGACACGCTGTATATACGATGAGGAACAAATGGTCCTTCGTCAATTGCAGCGTCGTTTTTCAACGGTTTTTCCGGTTGTTTTGCCTCTTCGGCAGCCTTTTCATGAGCAAGTTTTTCTTCTTCCTGCTGCTTAATCGAAGCAAGCGAATCTGCCATTCGCACACTATCGGCATAGGCTTTTTCGTAAGCCAGAGAATCATTAATCAAAGAAAGAGAATCGGTCTTTGCCTTTTCGTCGGCATTATATGCCAAAGAAGGATGCAAAGCACGCGCCCATCCTAAAGCAAGAACAACAACACAAAAGCCCTGAATATATCTTTTTGGTGAAATTTTCATTTATCGAGGTATGATTTTAGAATGCAAAGATAAGAAAATATTCGCTAATTACAACCCCAAAAGCAAAAAAACTTATCTAAAAGTAACAAAATATAAATATTTTGGAATTCCGCACCCTCTTCTCTTGCGTATTTCCCGTTTTTTTTGTAAATTTGCACAAAAATAAAATAGGTATAAATTGATAGAAAAGCATATAGTTCTCGAAGATATTGACCCAGTGATGTTTTACGGGGTCAACAATTGCCATCTCCAGATGGTAAGGTCGTTGTTCCCTAAACTTAGAATCGTTGGGCGTGACAATGTCATCCGCATTCAAGGAGGAGAAGAGGATATGGCTAAGGCAGAGGAAGACATTGAAAACATCCGTCGCCACATCCTCAAATACAACACCATTCAGGACGAGGACATCCTCGACATAGTGAAAGGTCACACGCCAAAGAAAGACGCTTCGGGCGATGTGGTCATCTACAACATGTCGGGAAAGCCTATCAAAGCCCGCTCGGAGAATCAGCAGAAGCTCATCACCGCATTCGATAATAACGACATGATATTTGCTGTTGGTCCTGCCGGAAGCGGAAAGACCTACCTGAGCATTGCCCTTGCTGTGAAAGCCCTCAAGGACAAAACGGCCAAGAGAATCATCCTCTCACGTCCAGCCGTGGAAGCTGGAGAGAAGTTGGGATTCCTTCCTGGAGATATGCGCGAGAAGATTGACCCATACCTCCAGCCACTTTACGATGCGCTACAGGATATGATTCCGGCGGTGAAGTTGCAGGACATGATGGACAAAGATGTCATCCAGATTGCACCATTGGCGTTTATGCGTGGTCGCACCTTGAACGACGCTATAGTAATCCTTGATGAGGCACAGAACACTACTACGGCACAGATTCGCATGTTCCTCACTCGCATGGGATGGAACACAAAGATGATTATCACCGGCGACCTGACACAAATTGACCTCCCACGCCAGACACAAAGCGGACTCAAGGATGCTGTTCATATCCTGAACGGCATTGAGGGCATTGGCATCATAAACCTCACACAGAAGGATATCGTTCGTCACAAACTCGTGACAAGAATCGTGGAGGCCTACGAGAAAAGAGACAAAAACATAGAAATAAATCACATAGACAATGAAAGCTTTAACAAGAACTGATTTCAATTTTGAAGGACAGACAGGAGTTTATCGCGGCAAGACACGCGATTGTTATTACATCAACGACGACATCATGGTAATGGTCGCTTCCGACCGTATCTCTGCATTTGATGTCGTGCTTCCTAAAGGTATTCCTTTCAAAGGTCAGGTACTGAACCAGATTGCGGCTAAGTTCCTTGACGCTACAACAGACATCTGCCCTAACTGGAAACTTGCCACTCCAGATCCACAGGTAACAGTAGGATTGAAGTGTGAAGGATTCAAGGTGGAGATGATTATCCGTGGTATCCTTACCGGTTCTGCATGGCGTGAATACAAAGCAGGTTGCCGTGAACTCTGTGGTGTAAAGCTTCCAGAAGGTATGCGCGAGAATGAGCGTTTCCCAGAACCAATCATCACCCCAACAACAAAGGCTGATGAAGGTCACGACATGAATATCTCGAAAGAGGACATCATTGCTCAGGGAATCGTTTCGGCAGAAGACTATGCAATTCTTGAGGACTATACACGCAAGCTCTTTGCTCGTGGTCAGGAAATAGCAGCAAAGCAGGGCCTCATCCTCGTGGACACAAAATATGAATTCGGTAAGCGTGATGGTAAGGTTTACCTCATCGACGAGGTTCACACCCCAGACTCAAGCCGTTATTTCTATGCAGAAGGCTACGAGGAGAAGTTCGAGGCTGGTCAGCCACAGAAGCAGCTTTCAAAGGAATTCGTTCGTCAGTGGCTCATCGACCATAACTTCATGAACGAACCAGGACAGACAATGCCTGAGATTACAGATGAATACGCTGAGAGCGTTGCCGACCGCTACATTGAACTTTATGAGCACATCGTTGGCGAGGACTTCGTAAAGGCAACAACAGATGAGGATATCGCATCACGTATCGAGAAGAGAGTGAGCGAATATCTCAAGACTCTCAAGGCTTAAGATTCAAGAAAAAAAGTCAAAATAGGAATTGAGATGACTTACGAACAGGAAAAAATCAAACCCTACGACGGACAAGGGGAAAAGGCGGAACTGGTGGAGAAGATGTTCGACAACATCGCTCCTTCGTATGATACCTTGAACCATCGTCTTTCATGGGACATCGATAAATACTGGCGACGCAAGGCTATCAAGCAACTCAAAGCTTTGAAGCCTCAGCGTATGCTCGACATTGCCACAGGAACAGGCGACTTTGCCATCCTTGAGGCAGAGATGCTAAAGCCACAACAGGTTATCGGTGCCGACATATCTGAGGGAATGATGGAGATCGGCCGCCAGAAGGTGGCAGAGAAAGGTCTGGCGGAAGTCATCTCGTTCAAAAAAGAAGACTGTCTCAACCTCACATTCGAGGACAACTCTTTCGACGCCGTGACGGCAGCATTCGGCATTCGCAACTTTCAGGACCTTGACAAAGGACTGGCAGAGATGTGCCGAGTATTGCGTCCGGGTGGCATGCTGAGCATCGTAGAACTGACAACACCGGTTCATTTCCCAATGAAACAGTTGTTTGGCATCTACAGTAATACAGTACTGCCAATCTACGGAAAACTGATTTCCAAGGACAGCAGTGCCTATGACTATCTTAACAAGACTATAGCAGCATTCCCGCAAGGCGAAAGAATGATGGACATACTGAAGAATGCCGGATTCAAGGAGGCACGCTTTGAGCGACTCACTTTCGGCATCTGCACAATGTACATCGCAACAAAATAGAGGCAGAATAATTATTATAAGATGGAGAAATACGGACTCATAGGTTATCCATTAGGTCACTCGTTCTCGAAGAACTACTTCAACGAGAAATTCGAGAATGAAGGAATAGATGCTGAATATATCAACTTCGAGATTCCAAGTATCGAAGGACTCAAGGAAGTTCTTGCAAGCAATCCTGAGATAAAAGGACTGAATGTGACAATTCCATACAAGCAGCAGGTCATTCCTTTCCTCAATTCAATGACAGAAGAGGCAGAGGCTATTGGCGCTGTTAATGTAATAAAGGTTTCGCGAAAGGGTAACACACCTATATTGCGTGGCTACAACAGCGATGTCGTCGGTTTTACACGCAGCATTGAACCACTTCTCGAACCATGCCACAAGAAGGCGTTGATTCTTGGTACTGGCGGTGCATCGAAAGCGGTTGACTACGGACTTCGCAAACTTGGACTCGAGACGAAATTTGTCAGTCGTTCGAAGAAAGACGGGGCTTTCACTTATGGTGAGATTACTTCGGCTGTCATCAAAGAATATAATGTGATTGTAAACTGCACACCTGTGGGTATGTATCCTCATACAGAGGACTGTCCAATCCTGCCTTATGCGGCAATGGACACTCACACCCTACTCTACGACCTCATCTATAATCCTGATGAGACAATGTTCCTGCTGAAAGGACGAGAGCATGGGGCAATAACTAAAAATGGACTTGAAATGCTGCTCCTTCAGGCATTCGCCTCTTGGGAGTTTTGGCATGAATAATATTCCGGAAACGGGTTGCCCCCGTAAAGAATAATAAGAAAGAATAATCGTCAATAACTGAATATGGATTCAAATAGATATATGATGCGTGGCGTTAGTGCCGCAAAGGAAGATGTGCATAACGCCATCAAGAACATTGACAAGGGTATTTTCCCACAGGCTTTCTGCAAGATTATCCCGGATATTCTCGGAGGTGATCCTGAATACTGTAATATCATGCACGCCGATGGTGCAGGTACAAAGTCGTCGTTGGCTTATATGTACTGGAAAGAGACGGGCGACCTTGGAGTATGGAAAGGTATTGCTCAGGATGCTCTAATCATGAACACCGACGATTTGCTTTGCGTTGGTGCTGTCGACAATATCCTCGTTTCAAGTACTATCGGTCGCAATAAGATGCTCATCCCAGGCGAGGTGATTTCGGCTATCATCAACGGTACTGATGAGTTGATGGCTGAGATGCGTAAGATGGGTATCGGCATTTATGGCACTGGTGGTGAGACTGCTGATGTTGGTGACCTTGTTCGCACCATTATCGTTGACTCTACCGTCACTTGTCGTATGAAGCGTAGTGATGTAATCGACAATGCAAACATCCGTCCTGGTGATGTGATTGTCGGTCTTTCGTCATGCGGACAGGCAACATACGAGAAGGAATACAACGGTGGTATGGGTTCAAACGGACTTACTTCTGCTCGTCATGATGTATTCTCGAAGTATCTTGCAGAGAAATATCCTGAGAGCTATGACCATGCCGTACCAAACGAACTCGTATATAGTGGCGGATACAAACTGACTGATGAGGTTGAGGGTGCACCTGTTTGTGCAGGAAAACTTGTTCTCTCTCCTACTCGTACTTACGCTCCTGTTGTTCGTCGCCTTCTCGACGAGATGCGCAGTGATATACATGGCATGGTACATTGTACAGGTGGCGCACAGACAAAGGTTCTTCATTTCGTGAGCGATAACTGCCGTGTAATAAAGGACAACATGTTCCCTGTGCCTCCTCTCTTCAAGGCTATTCAGGAGCAGAGCAAGACTGATTGGAAGGAGATGTACAAGGTGTTCAACATGGGACATCGCCTTGAGGTTTACCTCTCGCCAGAGAATGCAGAGAAGGTGATAGAAATCAGCAAGTCATTCAATATTGATGCTCAGATTATCGGTCGTATCGAAGAGGGCGAAAAGTCTTTGACCATCAAGAGCGAATTTGGAGAATTTAATTATTAATTGATATGGACAATAACAATATATTACAGAAACTCGAAGGCCTTGAGGCTCGCTATGAGGAAGTGTCGACACTCATCACCGACCCTTCGGTAATTGCTGACCAGCAGCGATATGTGAAGTTGACAAAGGAATACAAGGACCTCGAGGATATTATGAAACTACGTCAGCAGTATATCAACTGTCTAAGCGGTATTGCAGAAGCTAAGGACATCCTTATGAACGAGCAGGACCCAGAGATGAAGGAGATGGCTCGCGAGGAACTTGCTGCCAACGAAGAACTCCAGCCAAAGCTTGAGGAAGATATAAAGATTGCTCTTGTGCCAAAGGACCCTGAGGATGCAAAGAATGTCCAGATGGAGGTTCGTGCCGGTACAGGTGGTGACGAGGCTTGTCTCTTCGCTGGCGAGATTTTCCAGATGTACAAGAAATACTGTGAGTCGAAGGGTTGGAGCGTTGCAGTGACAAGCGAAAGCGAAGGTGCTGTCGGTGGTTTCAAGGAAATCGACTTTGCCGTAAGTGGTGATAATGTATATGGTACATTGAAATATGAGTCGGGTGTACATCGCGTTCAGCGTGTGCCTGTGACAGAGTCGAACGGTCGTATGCAGACAAGTGCTGCTACTGTTGCCGTTCTTCCTGAGGCCGACCCATTCGAGGTTAGCATCAACGAAGGCGAAATCAAATGGGATACATTCCGTTCATCTGGTGCTGGTGGTCAGAATGTAAATAAGGTTGAGTCTGGTGTTCGTGCCCGCTATATGTGGAAGAACCCTAACACTGGTGAGACTGAGGAAATCCTCATTGAATGTACCGAGACGCGCGACCAGCCAAAGAACAAGGAACGCGCGCTCGCCCGCTTGCGTACATATATATATGATAGAGAACACCAGAAGTATGTGGACGATATTGCAAATCGTCGTAAGACTCTTGTCTCTACAGGTGACCGTTCAGCAAAAATCCGTACATACAACTTCCCTCAGGGTCGTGTGACTGATCATCGTATCGGTTTCACAATATACGACCTTCCTGGTTTCATGGGCGGTAATATCCAGTCGATGATCGACGCTCTCACCGTTGCCGAGAATGCAGAAAAGATGAAGGAAGCTGAGTTATAAATTGTCAATTCTCAATTCTCAATTCTCAATTTTCAATTCTCAATTCCCATGGCATTACAATATACAAAGAAAAAGGACGAGACGACTCAGAAGGATGTTCCTGCTGAGGAGTTCGTGAAAAAGATGGTTGACCTGAAGCGTACAACAGAAGAACGCCGTAAGGAATATAACACAGAATCTAAAGAATAAAAAACTGATATGAACCGTAAAGAACTTGTAAACCAGATTCGTACTAAGAAGTCTTTCCTCTGTGTAGGACTTGATGTCGATCTCAACAAAATTCCTGAGTTCCTGCTCAAGGAAGAGGACCCTATCTTCGCTTTCAACAAGGCGATTATTGATGCTACAGCCCCATATTGCGTTGCATATAAGCCAAACCTCGCATTCTATGAGGCATACGGCGTGAAGGGTATGATATCTTTCGAGAAGACAGTGAAGTATCTTCAGGAAAACTATCCTGAGCAGTTCATCATAGCAGATGCTAAGCGTGGTGATATCGGTAATACATCAAAGATGTATGCAAAGACATTCTTCGAGGAATACAATGTCGATGCTTTGACCATCGCCCCTTATATGGGCGAGGACAGCGTGACTCCTTTCATCAGCGAAGGTCATTGGGTAATTCTCCTTGCATTGACAAGCAACAAGGGTTCATTCGATTTCCAGTTGACTGAGGACAAGGATGGTGAGCGTCTCTTCGAGAAGGTGATAAAGAAGTCTCAGCAGTGGGGCAACGACGAGAACATGATGTATGTTGTCGGTGCTACTCGTGGTGAGATGTTCAAGGATATCCGCAAGGTTGCTCCTAATGCATTCCTCCTTGTCCCTGGTGTTGGTGCTCAGGGCGGTTCTTTGCAGGATGTTTGCCAGTATGGCATGATTGAGGATTGCGGTTTGCTCGTCAACTCTTCACGCGGTATCATCTTTGCAAGTAAAGGTGAAGACTTCGCAGAGGCTGCCGGAAATGCAGCAAAAGCACTTGCCGAGGAAATGGCAGTTGAGTTAGAGAAGTAATCACAATTCTCAATTCTCAATTTTCAATTTTCAATTCTTAATTACATTTGAAAGACTTCAAAATCATAAACGACCCTGTCTTCGGGTTTATCAAGATTCCGCGTGGATTGATGCTCCAGATAGTGAAGCATCCTCTCATGCAGCGCCTTACTCGCATTAAGCAGTTGGGCATGACATCTCTTGTTTTCCCTGGAGCACAGCATACTCGTTTTCAACACTCTATCGGTGCATTCCAACTGATGAGTGAAGCGATTTTGAACCTTCAGCAGAAGGGTGCTTTCATCTTTGATAGTGAGTCTGAGGCTGTTTGTGCAGCAATATTGATGCATGATATCGGTCACGGTCCTTTCTCTCATGTACTTGAAAATACTCTCATCAGTGGAATCTCGCACGAGGACATCTCCCTGATGATGATGGAGAAGATAAACCAAGACCTTGGTGGTCAGCTGAATCTTGCAATCAACATCTTCAAGGGTGAATATCCAAAGAAATTCCTTCATCAGTTGATTAGTTCCCAACTTGATGTCGACCGTTTGGATTATCTGCGTCGCGACAGTTTCTTCACTGGTGTGAACGAGGGTAATATCGGTAGTGCGAGAATCATCAAGATGCTTGATGTTGTTGACGACGAACTCTGCGTCGACCACAAGGGAATTTACTCTATAGAGAATTACCTCACCTCACGCCGACTGATGTATTGGCAGGTATATCTGCACAAGACGACGGTTGCTGCAGAGAAGGTTCTCATAAATGCTCTTTTGCGGGCAAAGCATCTGGCAATGAGTGGTTACGACCTTTTCGGCACTCCTGCATTGAAGTATTTTCTTTGCAACAATGTCGATCGCGAATGGTTCATCTCTCATCCTGAGGCTCTTCAGTACTACGAGCAACTCGACGACAATGACATCTGGAGCGCGCTGAAGGTTTGGATGCATTCCGACGACAAGATTCTGGCTCTCCTCTCAAGCAACCTCATAAACCGTACGATTTTCAAGGTGGAGGTTCTCGATCATGAATTTGACTCGGATTATATAGAGGAAAAGAAACAGCAGATTGCCGAATCGCTCGAAATAAGCATAGAGGACACGAAGTACTTTATCACGCTGAGCAAAGCGCAGAAAGATATGTACGACATCCACGACGACCACATTTCAATGCTGTTCAATGATGGTACTGTTCGTGATGTGACAGAGGTTTCCGAACTTCTCAACGTCGAACTCCTTTCAAAGAAGGTGGGTAAATACTATCTGTGCTACCAGAGAATATAGCAAAACAAGAATTCATAAACAGACAAATATAAAAAAAACAAAATACAAAAAATGGAATTTTCAGCAAAACAAATTGCAGAACTGCTTCAGGGACGCGTTGAAGGCAACGAGAATGTCACAGTGAACACTTTTGCAAAGATTGAGGAAGGTGAAGTGGGAGCACTTTCGTTTCTCTATGACGCTAAATATGTAAGTCATGTTTATACAACTGAGTCGTCTATAGTTCTCATCAACGAGGACATCACACTTGATAAAGAAGTTCGCCCTACCCTCATCCGTGTAAAGAATGCACGCGAGAGTGTGGCTCGCCTTCTGCAGATCTACGAATCAATGACAAACCGCAAGACTGGTATTGCCAAGACTGCCGTTATCTCTGAGTCTGCTTCAATCGGCGAGAATTGCTATGTCGGCGATTATGCAGTGATTGGTGATAATGTCACCATCGGCGATAATGTAATGGTTTATCCTCATGCTGTGATTGGCGACAAGGTGAAGATTGGCGACGATTGTCTCATCTACCCAAACACTACAATCTATCACGATTGCGAACTTGGCAACCGTGTGACTGTTCATGCAGGAACTGTAATCGGTGCTGATGGTTTCGGCTTTGAGCCTACTCCTGATGGCTATATCCGCATCCCACAGATTGGTATCGTTGTCATCGAGGACGATGTCGAGATTGGCGCAAACACTTGTATCGACCGTGCAAGTATGGGCCGCACAGTTCTCCATAAGGGCGTGAAGGTGGACAACCTTGTTCAACTTGCTCATAATGTTGAGATTGGCAGCAATACTGTCATGTCTGCACAGTGTGGCGTTGCTGGTACAACCAAGGTTGGCGAATGGTGTATGTTCGGCGGTCAGGTTGGTCTTGCTGGCCACATGACCGTGGGCGACAAGGTGAACCTCGGTGCTCAGACTGGTGTGAACAACAGCATTGAGGGCAACCAGACTCTGATGGGTACTCCTCCAATGCCTTTCCGCCAGTACTTCAAGTCGAATGTAATTTTCCGTCGTCTTCCTGAGATGGCTAAGCAGCTTGATGCCATCCAGAAAGATATCGACAAGTTGAAAAACGAATAATAAAGAATAGTAATGGACTTTTCAAAACAAACAACTCTCAAGGGAAGTTTTTCTCTTTGTGGTAAAGGTCTTCATACAGGATTGAGTCTTACCGTTACTTTCAATCCTGCACCTGAGAATTTCGGTTATAAGATTCAGCGTATTGATGTTGACGACCAGCCTATCATCGAGGCTATTGCCGACAGAGTGATCGAGACTACTCGTGGTACTGTCCTCGGCAAGGGCGACATTCGTGTTTCTACCGTGGAGCATGCCATGTCGGCTCTTTATGCATTGGGCATCGACAACTGTCTCATCCAGGTAAACGGTCCTGAGTTCCCTATCCTCGATGGTTCTGCTGCTCCTTATGTGGAGAAGATTCAGCAGATTGGTATTGAGGAACAGAACAGCCCAAAGGACTACTACATCATTCGCAAGAAGATTGAGGTACGCGACGAAAAGACTGGTAGTTGCATCACTATCCTTCCTGACGAGGAGTTCAGTCTTACAACAATGTGCTCGTTCGAGTCGAAGTTCATAAACTCGCAGTTTGCATCGCTCGACAACATGTCCGATTATGTCAAGGAGATTGCTGCTGCCCGTACCTTCGTGTTCGTTCGCGATATTATGCCTCTTGTGGAGTTGAACCTTATCAAGGGTGGCGACTTGGACAACGCCATCGTCATCTACGAGCGTGAGGTTTCTCAGGAGCAGTTGGACAAACTGGCTGATTTCCTGCATGTTCCTCACATGGACGCAACAAAGATTGGATACATCCAGCACAGAGCCCTTACATGGGAAAACGAATGTACTCGTCATAAGTTGCTCGACATTATTGGTGACTTGGCTCTTATCGGAAAGCCTATCAAGGGTCGTGTGATTGCTACTCGTCCGGGTCATACCATTAATAATAAGTTCGCGCGTTACATGCGCAAGGAGATTAAGAAGCATGAGGTTCAGGCGCCTATCTACGACCCTAACGATGAACCTGTAATGGATGTAAAGCGTATTCGCGAACTGCTTCCTCATCGCTATCCTATGGCTCTTGTCGATAAGGTGATTTCAATCGGTTCCAACAGTATCGTCGGACTAAAGAACCTTACCGCAAACGAGGAGTTCTTCCAGGGACATTTCCCAACAGAGCCTGTCATGCCGGGTGTTCTCCAGATTGAGGCTATGGCTCAGTGTGGCGGTCTTTTGGTTCTCAACACAATGGAGGAACCTGAGAGATGTTCTACCTATTTCCTCGCTATCAACGATGTGAAATTCCGTCAGAAGGTGGTTCCGGGCGACTCTCTCCTATTCCGTGTCACACTGCTCTCGCCTATCCGTCATGGCATTGCTTCAATGAAGGGATATTGCTTTGTCGGCGATCATGTTGTCTCTGAGGCAACTTTCACTGCACAGATTGTAAAGAACAAGTAAAGCCCCCGAGGTGAGGAGAATAAATCATAAAATCATAAATCATAAAATCATCAAATGAACAATATCAGTCCTTTAGCATACGTTCATCCTGAGGCCAAACTTGGTGATGGAAATACAATTGGCCCTTTCTGCGTCATCGACAAGGATGTTGTTATTGGCGACAATAATACATTGGTGAATAATGTTACGCTTCATCAGGGTACCCGCATGGGTTCTGGCAATGAGATATTCCCTGGTGCAAGCATCTCTACAAAACCGCAGGACTTGAAGTTCCGTGGCGAGATTACCACTTGCGAGATTGGCGACAACAACTCCATTCGCGAGAATGTGACTATCTCGCGTGCTACTGCTTCGAAGGGCAAGACTGTCGTCGGTTCCAACAATCTCTTCATGGAGAATATGCATATTGCTCACGATTGCGAAATCGGTAGCGGATGTATCATCGGAAACTCAACAAAGATTGCCGGTGAGGTTATCATCGACGACTGTGCCATTCTTTCCGCTTGCGTACTGGTTCATCAGTTCACTCACATCGGTAGTTACGTCATGGTTCAGGGTGGAGCGAAAATTCCTATGGATGTTCCTCCTTTCATCATTCTTGGCAAGGAACCTACTCGCTACTGTGGTTTGAATCTCGTGGGATTGCGCAGAAGAGGATTCGCTAACGAACGAATCGACAAGATTCACGAGGCTTATCGTTTCCTTTATTCAAAGGGACTTCGCTCTGAGGCTATTGAAGAAATCAAGAAACTCGGTATGAACGAGGACCTTGAATATATCGTCAATTTCGTTGAGAGCTCTAAGCGTGGCATAATGCGCTAACAGCATTTGCTTGTGTGTCAATCAAAAGCGAAATGAAAACCCTTGTTGTCATATTAGGTCCTACTGGTGTTGGAAAGACTGAAAAGACGCTTTCCATTGCTCAACAGTTAGGCGTACCTGTTATTAATGCTGACTCAAGGCAGATTTTTCGCGAGATTCCTATCGGCACTGCTGCCCCTACCGAGGAACAGCGACGACTGGTGAAGCACTATTTCGTGGGCAATCATAGTCTCCACGACTACTATTCCGCTGCTCAATACGAGACTGACGTGCTGTCACTTCTCAACGAGCAGTTCAAGTGTAGCGACTACGCCTTGATGAGTGGCGGTTCGATGATGTATATCGATGCTGTCTGCAAAGGTATCGACGACATCCCAACTGTTGATAATGACACGCGAGTATTGATGAAGAAGCGACTGGCTGAAGAGGGTCTTCCTGCTCTTCTTGAGGATTTGAAGCGTCTCGACCCTGAACACTACGAGATTGTGGACAAGAATAACCCTCGTCGTGTTGTCCATGCTCTCGAGATTTGTCACATGACGGGAAAAACCTACACGAGTTTCCGTACTGGTACGATTAAACAGCGCCCATTCCGTATCATCAAGATTGGACTGAATCGTCCGCGCGAAGAGATGTACGAGCGTATCAATCAGCGTGTTCTTCAGATGATGAACGATGGACTTGAAGAGGAAGCACGAAGGGTATATCCTTTGCGCGAACTCAACTCGCTTAACACCGTAGGGTTCAAGGAGTTATTCAAATACTTTGACGGCAATATTGACAAAGCAGAAGCCGTCAGGCAGATACAATCCAACACCCGACGCTACATGAGAAAACAGCTGACATGGTTCCAGCACGACGACACCATACGCTGGCATCATCCAGCCGATGAAATAATAATATAAAGGTAATAATATGGACTTGACCCAGAAATAAGGGATTAGATCAAAATACATCCTTGTTAAGACTTTGTCTTTATGACGTAAGTATTATGTTTTTGTGATTAAGCAAGCTTATCACCTCAACATTAATCCTTCCGTCAGTATCTGCGATACTCACAAGGATGACAAAATGAACTGCGTTACAAAATATCTCGCTACGCTCGTACAAAATGGCTACGCGTCGTGTCTATTTGAGTTGAACGATATTTTGAATTGAGACGAAGTCGAAACATTTTGTGCGACAAAGTCGCTATTTTGTCTCTGGCTAAGAACGTAGTTCTGCGGTGAGAATCTGATTGGGTGATGAAAGTTCACTTTCATAAAAACAAGCAGATAATCATTGCTCAGAGCCAAAGGCTCAAGCCAGAGTATTTTGATCTAAATATTCACGATGGGTCAAATGCTATATCACTTCTAATATAAATGTATATGGAAAAAACAAATAAGTTTTCAGACTGTGCCAAGTATCTTTGGAATAAAAACAAGCAATTCCTACACTGGTACAAGTCCCTTTACATTGGTTCTCCTTGGTGGAAAAAGATAATTGCTACGATAGTAACTCTTTTCCTTTTGTTTATTCTCTACCTCGGTGCAGTGGATGTCAACCTCTTCTGGTTGTTCGGCAAGTCACCTGGTTTCAGCCGTATCCTCGACCCTGAGACTTCTCAGGCAAGTGAGATTTATAGTGCTGATGGTGTCCTTATCGGTAAATATTTCAACGAAAACCGTACTCCTGTCACATACGAGGATGTAAACGAGAACTTCTGGAAGTGCCTTATCGATACTGAGGACGAGCGTTTCTATAAGCATCACGGTATCGACATTGTCGGTGTTTTCTCTGCTGCCAAGGATGCTATTACGGGCCGTGGTGGTCGTGGTGCTTCTACCATCACTCAGCAGTTGGCTAAGAACATGTTCCGCGTTCGTAGTCAATACAGCACTGGTTTGGTGGGAAAGATTCCGGGACTTAAGATTCTCGTCGTAAAAACCAAGGAGTGGATTATTGCCACAAAACTGGAATTGTGCTACAACAAGAAGAAAATCATCACGATGTATGCCAACACCGTCGACTTTGGTTCTAATGCCTATGGCATTAAGACTGCAGCTAAGACTTATTTCAAGGCTACGCCAAAGACTCTCACCACCGAACAGAGTGCCGTTTTGGTTGGTATGCTGAAGGCAACAACCTACTACAACCCAAAGATTAATCCTAAGAATTCTCTTCGCCGTAGAAATCAGGTGCTGGAGAACATGAAGAATCATGGCGATCTCTCTCAGGCTGAATGCGACTCGCTGAAGGAACTCGACATCACTCTTTCCTATACTGTCGAGAACAACTACGACGGTCAGGCTCAGTATTTCCGCGAGGCTGTTGCCGACGAACTCGAGGATTGGTGCGACGAAAACGGATATGATCTCTATTCAAGTGGTCTGAAGATCTACACCACTCTCGATTCTCGTATGCAGCATTATGCCGAGGAGGCTGCTGCCAAGCAGATGAAGCAGATTCAGCGCAACTTCCGCAACCACTGGGGAAACAACGAACCATGGGTTGACGAGCGTGGCAAACCGATTCCAGGATTCATCGATGGCATCGTGAAGCGTCAGCCTGTTTACAAGTACCTGACAAACAAGTTCCCTAACGATCCTGACTCTGTTCAGTACTATCTCAACCTGCCTCATGAGGTGAAGGTGTTCACATGGGACAACGACAAGTGTGAGACGACAATGAATCTCAGCGTTGTCGATTCTGTCAAATACATGGTTCAGTTCATGCATTGTGCCTTCGTGGCTATGGAACCAAAGACCGGATTCGTGAAGGCTTATGTTGGCGACATCAGTTTCCGCTCTTGGAAATACGACAAGGCTCGTGCCCAGCGTCAGCCGGGTTCTACGTTCAAGCTCTTCGTCTATACCGAGGCAATGAATCAGGGACTCACTCCTTGCGACAAGCGTCGTGACGAGTTAATCTCAATCAAGGCTTGGGATCCTGGCAAAAAGAAGGAGGTCAGCTGGACTCCTTCAAATGCCGATGGATATTTCACTTACGATTCGCTCACTCTGAAGAGGGCTTTTGCAAAGAGTATCAATTCTGTCGCTGTGCGTCTTGGTCAGGAGATGGGTATCAAGCGCATTGCCGAGACGGCTAACAAGATGGGTATCAAGAGTCCGCTCGACGAAGGTGCACCTTCTTTGGTTCTTGGTTCTTCTGATGTCAACCTGCTTGAATTGACAAATGCCTACTGTACTGTTGCCGACGACGGACGACATCATGATCCTATCCTCGTCACCCGAATCGTGGATAGCAAGGGACGCGAGGTTTATCTTGCTCCTACAACAGAAGAGCAGGTCATCCCTTACAAGAGTGCTTTCCTCATGCAGCAGATGTTGCAGGCTGGTATGCGCGAACCGGGCGGTACTTCAATGAGCCTCTGGGGATATGTCGGAAAGGCAAACGATACTGACTGGGGTGGTAAGACCGGTACATCAAACAACCACTCCGATGCTTGGTTTATGGGTGTTAGTCCTAACCTCGTTGTCGGTGCTTGGGTTGGTGGCGAATATCGTTGCATCCACTTCAGAACGGGTGCTCTCGGACAGGGTTCACGAACGGCTTTGCCTATCTGCGGAATGTTCCTTGAATCTATTCTCGGCGACCCTGCCTTCCAGCAGTATCACGGTCATTTCCCTAAGTCGAAGGATGGTGGCATAAACAGTTCTATGTATGAGTGTCAGAGTTACTATTCTCATCGCAACGACACCATCGATATGGACAGCACATTCATCAAGAGCGAACTTGAGGAGATTGAACTCGAGGAGAATGTCGGCGATCCTGACGGTGCTGGCGAACGCCGCCCAGTCGAGGAGGAAATCTCCCTCGACAACCTGTAGCCCCTCTCCATCTCCCCCTGCTTAGGGGGAGGGCTGCCTGCCTCCCCGTCACCGTTCCCTGCGTTTCAACGCAGGGCAAATAAAAAAAACCAAATGCCTCAGAAGAAACAAAACAACATTGACATGGATAATCTGGAGTTGCAGAACGCGCTCCAGATTATTCAATATACCAACAGGTCGTTGTTTCTTACGGGCAAGGCGGGCACGGGTAAATCTACCTTCCTTCGCTATATCGACCAGAACACCAAGAAGAAGCATGTCGTGCTTGCTCCAACTGGCATTGCCGCTATAAATGCTGGCGGTTCGACGCTCCATAGCTTCTTCAAACTGCCGTTCTATCCCCTACTCCCTAACGACACTCAATACAACGCCCGAAACATTCGCGGCACCTTGAAATACAATCAGGACAAACGCAAACTCCTGCAGGAGCTTGAACTCATCATCATCGACGAGATTAGTATGGTTCGTGCGGATATCATCGATTTCATCGACAAGGTTCTGAGAATCTACTGCCACAACATGCGCGAACCGTTTGGTGGCAAGCAGATTCTTCTCGTTGGCGACATCTATCAGCTCGAACCGGTGGTCAAAGACGATGAGAAAAAACTCCTTCAGCCGTTCTATCCTAATTCGTATTTCTTCAATGCTCAGGTGTTCCGCGATTTCCAACTCGTCAGCATCGAACTGAAGAAGGTGTATCGTCAGAGCGATCCTCATTTCATCAACCTTCTGGATAACATCCGTACTTCACGCGTCTCCGACCACGATTTGTATCGTCTCAACCAGCGTGTTGGGCAGACTATCGACCAGTCGGGCCTCTCTATCACGCTGTCCACTCGTCGCGATACTGTCGATTTCATCAATCAGCAGAAATTGGGCGAACTTCCAGGCGAGGTGAACATGTACGAAGGAACAATTGAAGGCGATTTCCCTGAGACGAGCCTCCCTACTCCGAAGGAACTGGAACTGAAATGTGGCGCACAGATCCTGTTTATCCGCAACGACAAGGAACATCGTTGGGTTAATGGCACACTGGGAATTATTACGGGGTTCAGCGTGGGAGAAGAGTATCAGACCATCTATGTCCAGACGGAGGATGGTGATGATGTGGAGGTTGAGCGCGAGATCTGGAGCAATGTGAAATACACCTTCAACGAGACGGAGAAGAAAATCGAGGAACAGGAAATCGGTACTTACACGCAGTATCCGCTTCGCCTGGCGTGGGCTATAACGGTTCATAAGAGTCAGGGCTTGACATTCAAACAGGTGAAGATCGACTTCACTGGAGGTGCTTTTGCTGGTGGTCAGACCTATGTGGCGTTGTCGCGTTGCACATCGCTCGAGGGAATCAGTCTTAAGGAACCAATACGTCGTGCAGATGTCTTTGTTCGGCCGGAGGTGGTGCAGTTTGCTCGTCACTACAATGATAACAATCTTATTAATGCTGCTTTGAAACAGAGTCAGGCTGATAAGCAGTACCATGATGCTGTGAAGGCGTTCGAGAAAGGCGATATGCAGAAGGCGTTGGATGCATTTTTCCTTGCCATCCATTCACGCTACGACATTGAGAAACCAGGACCACGACGCTTGATTCGCAGGAAGCTCAACATTGTCAATAAGTTGAAGCAGGAACGCGATGAGGCAAAGAAGAAGTTGAAGGAAAAGGATGATGTCTTGAAGCGGTTGGCTGTTGAGTACACCATGATGGGTCGAGAGTGTGAGAAGGAAGATATGTTTGAGGCGGCGAAGCGCAACTATGAGAAGGCCCTTGAGCTCTGTCCCGACATGCCTGAAGCAAAGCGCCGCCTGAAGAAATTATCAAAATAATTCTACCCCAGAATTTGCCCCTGCTTTTCATTCTATTGAAATGAAATTGTTACTTCATTGGAACGACATTGTTATTCAAATGGAATATGATGGTCATTTAAGTGGAACGAGGTTGTCATTTCTATTGAATGAAGTCATTATTTCAGTGGAATGAGGTCGTCATTTCAGTGGAAAGAAATTGACATTCCATACTTTCCTCTATACCTCTGTATTTCAGGGAGTAACAAAGCCCAATAGACAAAAAGCGAAAGTTTGACTTATTCTAAATTATGCGTAGTTTATTCGTGGTGATAGGGCTCGCCTTTGATGATGGTGCAAGCACGATAGATTGCCTCGGTGAAGATGAGACGAACCATCTGATGGGAGAAGGTCATCTTCGAGAGCGAGAGCTTATCATTTGCACGGGCATATACTTCCTGCGAGAATCCATAAGGTCCTCCAATGACAAACACCAGTCGGCGGGCTGTCTGCTGCTGGCGCTCAAGCCACGATGCAAGTTCAATGGAACGGAATTCCTTCCCGTGCTCATCGAGCAAAACAACTGTATCTGATGGCTGAATCTGCTTCAAGATCAATTCCCCCTCCTTGTCCTTCTGTTGCTGTTCGGTAAGGCCCTTCGTGTTTTTCAGTTCAGGAATGGTCGTAATGGCGAAAGGCATATAGTGACCTATACGCTCAACATAATCATTAATGCCTGCAATGAAATGCTTGTTTACGGTTTTGCCTACGAGAATCAGTTCGGTTTTCATATCGTCAAAAAGGCCATTCGGATACAATCAAAACAGCGCTTGATAAATGGGATAATTATTTTTTTCTGTGCAAATTTACAAAAAAAATCCCACAACTCGCCGTATTCTCAATTTAATTCTTTATATTTGCATTGCAAATTAGTGTGGACGTACTACACGACAAAATTTGAGAATTCATTAAATTATAAATACTATTACTATGGACAAAGAATTAATCGCTCAATGCGAAGCAAAAGCTCAGCAGTGGCTTACTCCTGCTTATGACGAGGAAACACGCAATGCCGTTCAGGCAATGCTCGACAACGAAGACAAGACAGAACTGATCGACTGCTTCTATCAGGATCTGGAATTCGGTACTGGTGGTCTTCGTGGTATCATGGGTGCTGGTTCAAACCGTATGAACATCTACACTGTAGGTATGGCAACTCAGGGTTTTGCAAACTACATCAACAAGGCATTCCCAGAGGGTGGCCAGAGTGTTGTTGTAGGTCACGACTGTCGTAACAACGGTCGTCGTTTTGCAGAATCAGTAGCAGCAATCTTCTCTGCAAACGGCATCAAGGTGTATCTCTTCGAGAGCCTCCGCCCTACCCCAGAGAT
>DCIM01000012.1:0-51556 GCA_002316005.1 Prevotellaceae bacterium UBA1726
GGTGACTCAATAGAGGGTTTCGAAGAGATGGACCTTGCCATGGTTGGTCCGAATATTGGTCATGCCTGGCGTGGCGACAAAGTGGAGGGCAACCATGTCATCACGATTCAGTTCTCTGAGGCATTTCTTGATATGCCTATCATCAGCAAGCGCCTGTTCGGTCCTATAAGGCAGTTGCTCATTGATGCAAAGAGAGGCATCAAGTTCTCTAGAGCCGCACAAATGAAAATGAAGGACAAGATAATAGAACTAACTCGCATGCAAGGATTCCAGACCGTGCTGTCCTTCTTCTCCTTACTCAACGAGATGGCAAATTCAGACCGCTACTCGCTTGTGAGTACTCATTACGATGCTTCAGGAACACTGCAAAACACCAAGAGTCGTCGTATCGCTAAAGTGTGTGAGTATATGGAACAGCATTTTCATGACACCATCTGCCTGAGTGACATGGCATCGCTGGTGGGAATGTCCGACACAGCGTTTTCGCATTTCTTCAAATCGAAGACCAGCATGACCTTCATCGACTATCTTAATGACATGCGCATAGCACACGCCTGTCAGTTGTTATCAGAAACCGACCAGAACATCTCCGAAGTATGCTACAACAGTGGTTTCAACAACATCTCTAACTTCATACGCATGTTCAAAAAACGCAAACAGATGACACCCAACGCATATCGCGAATTCATCAACCAGATGCTCATCAAGTACTAAATCTGTTGGAATCATCTCAACAAGTAGATAGTTTCACCAGCACAGCTTTTCTCTAGAAAACGCCGAATCGAGGATGACAAGAGCTGTATCTTCGTAATCTAGGTGCTTTTAGTCAGCGTGTGCAAAAAGTTTTTGCACACGCCATATATTTATTTTGCTATAAATAGGCTAAAATGTTGCAGAAATGAAGAAAAAGTTGTATCTTTGCACTCGCAAAGGCGGAAAAAGTGCGTTAATGCAGTACTTTTTTACACACTTTTTGCACACGCACATCCGTCTTTTGTCATAACATTCTCTTTTTCAGAGGATAAAAACTTTGAGGGGTTGACTGGATTTGTCATTCTTTCCACCTTGTCTTTTGCGAACAAGCGCAACATAAAGCTGCCACCTTTTATGAGACAGCCACCATAATTGCATCCTAACTGAACCGTTATCGATTTAAGCAACATCTCGCACAGACGGAACTGATAGCCTTCATCAAAACCTCCGTGCAGAATAAATGCCAGGTCCGCAGGGCGGTTTCGTTCTTCCGACAATGTATCTATGAACTCTAACATAAGGCTCGGAATACTCTCTACATACATAGGCAGTGCAAAGATAATCTTATCGTTTGTGAGAAATGCATTGCGAGCAGACTCCCACTCTCTTAGGTTTGACAGAGAATATAGTTCGTAGGAAACGCCCTCCGTCTCAAGTCCCTTGACAAATGACCAAAGAATCTTTGATGTATTGCTAAATTCACAAGTGCGCGGACTTCCGTTGATAATGACTACATGCATGAAGCCACCTCCTTTCCCGTTTTATCCAAAGATATCACACCGAGCGATTTACCTCCAAGATTCTTGGCACAACGCTCACACCATTCTTCAAGCAATTCCATATTACCTTCTCCACGATACAACACACCAACATTCAGCATATGATAGCGAAGCTGGTGACGCATCCATCCATCGTGAACTGCAGGAAGACTATTTCGATAATAAAAAAGATTTTGAAGGGTTAGCAAGTTATTTTGCTTTACATGAATCTGAAGAAGATTTTTTAACAAAAGATAGACTCGTTCGATATTCATTTGCGTTGTTAAAGCTTGAGCAATATCCAAAAGTAGAAAAACTGCTTAAACCATACTACTCTAATCCTGCGTTGGTTGATGGCCCAATAATCGTAAATTACCTATTTGCTCGAAAAAAACAAAAAAATGATGTTCTAAAGCAGATTAAAACAAAGTTGATTGAAAACCAATACGTTCAATTCTCTGATTTTGAACAATTCGGAGCATATTGTGTAATAGGAGACGAGCAAAAAGCATTGGAAAAATTGAAAAAGATACTCAAGAAGTCGCCTCGCGATAAATATACTATTGAAGAATGGCCAATAATGGAGAACTTTATCAAAAATGAAAAATTCAAAAAACTTCTTGCACACAAAGAAAAGCATCTTAATTAGATATAGAGAATATGAAATGTTTGATACACCAAGAGTGTACAATGTTTAGTATTCTTATTAGATAAAGAGTTTTGTATGTATCCATATTGCAAGCAATGAAGCATCTCTATATTATAGGTAATGGTTTTGACATTTTTACTGGAATAAAATCAAGGTACTCAGACTTTCAAAAGTGGTTGGAGTTCCACTATGCTTTTATATATGAAGCAATGACAACCGCTTATGACATCAAGGGAGATTGGTGGTGTAATTTTGAAATGCAACTTGGTAATCTTAATATCAATAAATATGTCGAAAAGTTCAAACCACCCGAAATGACTTGGGAAGAGATACAAGAAAAGATAAAAGAGCGTAAGGCTTTTGAAGAAAAGTATAATGTTCCTCCGGGTTTACATATAGAATCAAAATGTGCTCATCGATTAGAGGGATTATTAGACGTGCTTCAATATTGTTTTGAGAAATGGGTAAACAGTATTCAAAGGAGTATCGTTGATCCACAATATTTGCCATTGGAGAAGAATGATTCTTATTTCATTAACTTTAATTATACAGATGTTATTGAAGGAATGTATCATATACCAGAAGAACGTGTATTACATATTCATGGAAGAGCTTCGAAGAAAGAGCATTTAGTGTTTGGACATAATAAAATGATGCTTAGCAGAATAGCAAAAGGTCCCGATGGGGAAAAAGTTGGAGAAGTTCTTGATAGGTATAACAAGAACCCTTATCAGTATCTTTTCAAATATGACGATTTGCCAGGAAATTTAGAAAACATTGAATATGTACATATCTATGGATTTTCCTTTTCTCCCGTTGACGAGAATTACATTGATTGGATATATGGTAATACTCCAAAAGAGTGCAAATGGGAGATTAGTTGGTTTTCAGAAGAAGATAAAAGAAGAATAGACCGTTTCATACTAAATCATTGGACGCTGAAAGAAAGATGTAAATATGTTCGCCTCGATGACCTAAAGTTAAACAGTGAATCTTAGTGCATTAACTGAGCATTTATACAGAAATAAAATACAAGGATGCAACAAACATAGATATTGTCCGCGATAGAGTATGTGTTAACGAAGTCTTAAAATCGCGTTAACGAATGTAAATACTCGATATCTCAAATTTTACACATGTTCCCACGAAGAAACCATATGAATTTACCATCAATGAGATAGTAAAAGTCATGGTCTCTTTGTGGGAACAATATTATTTGTGGAGTTGCGGTTTATGCTGAATTACAAATTGTTACAAGTTGTAGTAATGTTTATGCGTAAGATATTGCAATCCTGTGACATTACGGGGTTGCAATATTTTTGTATTAGGGACGTAATAGTCTTGTAACATGATAAGCATAATTTTGCCGTAGCCAAAGGGAGCAAACCATTTTCCCTGCATGGCAAAATAAAAATGAAAAAAGAAAAAGCAGAAAAGATTATTAGAGTTTACAATTGGGTGAGATTGGGTATTCTTGCCGCGTTCTTCATCGTTGTTTATGTGGCCTTGACATAATCGTAAATTACAATGATGAATTCTTTATTTCTCGGAATAGTCATATTCCTTATTGTCCTTGCTGTGTTCGACCTTGTTGTCGGAGTGAGCAACGACGCTGTGAACTTCCTCAATTCGGCCATCGGTGCTAAGGTGGCGCCATTTAGGACGATTGTTTTGATTGCTGCCATTGGTGTGTTTGCCGGTACCGCAATGAGTAATGGTATGATGGATGTTGCTCGCCACGGCATCATGACGCCGGAGTACTTCTCGTTCTACGATGTGATGTGCGTATTTCTGGCGGTGATGGTGACAGATGTCATTCTGCTCGACATCTTCAACACGCTGGGCATGCCAACATCGACAACGGTCAGCATGGTGTTTGAGTTGTTGGGCGGTGCCTTTGCCATAGCAATCATCGCCATCTTAGGTGGTGCAACAAACGCTGACGGCGTAGCATTGTCGTTGGGCGATCTGCTGAACACGGAGAAGGCTTTGACTTGCATACTGGGCATATTTATGAGTGTAGCAGTGGCATTCTTCTTCGGAGCGCTAACAATGTGGATTTCCCGTGTGATTTTTACCTTCAGGTACTCAAAAGTTATTGATTGGATATCACGATTGACGGTTCTCTTTGGCACAGGATTGCTTGCATTTTCCTTTGCCAGCAACGACCTCGTCAACTTTGTCGGTGTACCGCTCACTGGTCTTGATGCCTATAACGACTATATGGCAAACGGCTCGGGCGATGCCTACTCGTTCATGATGACATCGCTAATGGAGTCGGCCCACACGCCTACATTATATCTCGTTCTGGCGGGTGTCGTGATGGTGTTGTCGCTGGTGTTCTCGAAGAAGGCTCAGAATGTGGTGAAGACCTCGGTCGACCTTTCCCGTCAGGACGAAGGCGACGAGATGTTCGGTTCGAGCGCCGTGGCTCGCATATTGGTTCGCAACACCCAAAAGGTGGCATCTGCAATAGCCGCTTTTATTCCGAAACCGGTAGGCCGTTGGATTGACTCCCGTTTTAATGCCGACATGTCAGTATTGCCCGAAGGTGCGGCATTCGACCATATCCGTGCTGCCGTCAATCTTGTGCTTGCGGGACTATTGGTGGCATTCGGCACAAGTATGAAATTGCCGCTTTCCACCACCTATGTCACCTTCATGGTAGCAATGGGTTCGAGCCTTGCCGACAGGGCGTGGAGCCGCGAGAGCGCCGTGTTCCGCATCACTGGTGTACTGAGCGTCATCGGTGGTTGGTTCATTACCGCAGGAGCAGCATTCATCACTTGCTATCTCGTGACAAACATCCTGCATTTCGGTTCGTTTCCTGCAATGGCAATCGCCATCGTTCTGGCGATATTCCTATTGGTAAGGAGTAATCTGAGGTTCAAGGGCGAGAATGAGACGAGCGAGAGCGATCTGCTCTTCAAGCAACTCTGCCGCACACAGGACAAGACCGAGCGCTGGCAATTGCTTCGTATGCATGTCAGTCATAGTCTGGTGGAGCAACTCCACTTCGCCAACGCTACCTTCCAGAAGTCCACCACGGCATTCCTTCAAGAGGAATATCGCCCTCTGCGGCAGGCCACACATGAGATAGAAACAGCGCGAAAGCAATTGAAACGATCGCGCCGAAGGGAGATTATTGGATTGCGAAAGATAGAACCTGTTCTTGCAGTTGAGAAAAATACATGGTACTTTCTTGCGAACAGCAATATGGAACAGATGCTCTACTGTCTGAAGCGTATCAACGACCCTTGCCGCGAACATGTGGGAAATAATTTCACCCCGGTTTCAGGCGAACTGACCTACGAGTTCCTGAGTTTTCAGCAGCAGATTGCCAATATCTTCCAACAGACAGAGAATGCTATTTCCTTATCGAAAATGGACGAAATGCAGATAAAGTCGATTCGTAGTCAGGCAGAACTGTTGCAAGGCAGGCTATCCGATTATCGCAAGAGCATCATCGACAGCATGCAGAAGCAGACCGTCAACATTGAATCTACCACCGTGTTCCTCAATGTCATACAGGAATCACTACAGATTCTCAGTTGCTTGCGCCATCTGGCCCGAGGTTTGAATAATTTCTGCGACTGATACTTTCCTTATATAAAACAATTACTGCCCAGCGAATCTGCCGGGCAGTAATTATTTAAGGGAAGAATACAGACCATTTTTTAAAGATTGAAACGAATGGTAAGGCCGCCGCCAGGAGTCGTCTCGGCCACGATGGCGCCACCATGAACAGCAACGACATTCTTTACGATGGCAAGGCCAAGGCCAGTGCCTCCCAATTTGCGTGAGCGGCCCTTGTCAACACGATAGAAACGCTCGAAGAGATGAGGCAGATGCTCAGGGGCAACCCCTACTCCATTGTCGGCAAAGGTGAACTCGTTGTTGCTGTAGGCGATGCGTATTTCCGTAGCACCTGTGGCATAGGCAACGGCATTGTCGACAAGATTGCGGAAAACGCTGTAGAGAGTGCCTTCGGGTTCGGCAAGCGGCGAACTGATGATTATTCGCTGTGGCAGTTCCACTATCTGGCTAATGTTCTTTTCCTGTAACTCCAACGCGGTGTCTTCGAGCACACTACGGATAATCGGCACAATATCAATAAGGTGGTCGGTATCTTCGTCGGCAGACAGTTTCACCGGCACTTCGTCCAATCGCGTCAACTGGGCCATATCGAGGAGGAGTTTGCTCATTCGCTCACTCTGCGAATAGCAACGTTCAAGAAAATGCTGACGCTTTTCGGCAGGCATATCGGGGTTGTCGATTATCGTCTCAAGATAGCCGTGAATACTTGCTGCCGGCGTCTTTAGTTCGTGAGCCGCATTCTGCGTCAGCTGGCGTTTGATTCGTATTTTATCCTCCTCAGAGTGGCGCAGTTTCCAATAAAGCGTAATGATGGTATGCGAAATCTCGCCCAACTCATCATCCGGGAAATTGCGCTCAAGTTCGTGGGCAAGTTCCTCGCCATGCTCTGCCTTTAGGGCAAATTCGCGCAGATAACCGATATGGCGAGTGATGCGGCGGGTATTCCAGAAAAGAACCAGACCAAGAAGCAGGGTAAGAACAACGGTGTAATAGATGTATGTATTGTCGGCCTTGAGCGAATCGGTCAGTTCGGCAGAATAAGGCACCGCCGAGCGCACGACAAGATTACCGAAGCGCGTTGCCGAATAGAAATATGTCTCATGGGTGGACTGACTGCGGCGTTTTATGTCGTAGCCACTTCCATTACGCAGCGCCTCCTGCACCTCAAGACGCTCAAGGTGGTTGGACAGGGAATCGGGAGTGGCATAGTCGTTATCCTGAATCACTCGTCCGTCGGAAGTGATGATTGTCACACGCAACCCATCAAGTTGATGACGGTTTGTGTAATCGCGGAAAAGGCTGTCGGAGAGCAATCCATCCTCGTCCAACGACTGCATCATCTCGTAGTTGTACATTTGCAGACGTGAATGGAGAATGTCGATTTTGTAATCCTTCTCGCGCTGATACTGATATATGCTGAAACACGCAGCAAAGAGGATGAAAATGCCACCGATGCTGAATAGCAGATTCTTCTGGAATGATTTTGATCTAACCATAGTAACTATTTATATCCTCCCCTCGGGGAGGCAAGGTGGGGGCTTTTACTTTTCAAAGCAGTAGCCATAACCAACACGCGTCTTTATTTGTTTGCCATATCTGCCAATCTTCTTGCGCAGACGAGTGATATTCACATCCACAGTACGGTCGAGGACATAGACATCGTCAGGCCAGCAACGACGAAGGATATCCTCGCGCGAGAACACCTTGTTAGGATTCTGGAGAAGGAACGAGAGAAGTTCGAATTCGAGTTTGGTCAGCGACAGTTCCACGCCATCAAGAGTGGCAGTCTTAGAGTCGAGGTCGATTCTTATTCCCTCGTACATAATAGTATTTGAAGGCAAAGATGTTCTCTCCTCCCCTGTGAGAGATTGGGGCATTTGACTCGTTTCTGAATGCAGGGTAGCCCTTCTCAACACGGCCTTCACCCTTGCCTTCACCTCCTTCATGCTGAGCGGTTTGGCAATGTAGTCATCAGCACCGATATTCAGTCCCTTGACAGTATCGTCCTCACCATCAAGAGCAGTAATAAAAATAATAGGAATATGGGCTGTTTCAGGATTCTCCTTAAGTCGATGTGCCATTTCAAATCCCGACATGCCGTCCATCATGACATCGAGTAGGATGAGATCAGGATTAGAGCAATTTTTAGATTGTGAATTGTCAAATTGTGAATGCAATGCCTCTTCTGCAGAATTGGCAGTAGTAACAAGATAGCCTTCGTTTTCAAGGTTATACTGAAGTATCTCACAAAGGTCCTGTTCGTCGTCGACAACAAGTATTTTCATAGCGATGAGTGATTATCTGGCACAAAGATACAATATTTTTCCCAATAATAGCAAAAAAACATATTACGAAGCTGTAACAATGTTGTTTTGACTCCGATTTGGTGCAAATATTTGCATAGGTCGTAGGAATTGTGTAATTTTGCAGACGTTTATTAGGATAACAACAAATATCGGATGAAAACAAAGACTATTATATTAGGACATGTGGCAATGCTTGCCGCAAATGTTATATGGGGTTTGATGTCGCCTATCGGCAAAGAGGCACTTAACTCGCCCGACATCGCGCCATTGACGCTCACAGGTATGCGTATCATCGGTGCAGCACTGCTGTTCTGGTTGGGCGGAATGATTCTGCCTAAGAGCATCGCCCCAAAGGAGACAATAGAGAAAAAGGACTACCTGCCGCTTGTATTCGCTTCGCTGCTCATCACTTTCGCCAATCAAATTTGCGTGATTTTCGGTATGTCGATGACTTCGCCTGTGGATGCTACAGTGATGTGCTCCACTACCCCATTCTTCACCCTGCTGTTGGTGTGGATGCTCTGGAACGAAAAACCAGGCTGGGCAAAGATCTTAGGCGTGGTGCTGGGTTTCGCGGGTATGCTGGTGTTCATCTTCGGTGGAAAGACTGACACGGCAATGAATGTGAGCAACCCTCTGCTGGGCGACATCATCTGCATTCTGTCGCAGGTGTTCGGTGCCATCTACATGGTGAAATATGCTTTCCTCACAAAGAAATACTCGCCTTTCACACTGATGAAATGGCTGTTTACAATATCGGGCATACTGATGCTGTTCATCTCTGGCCCTGCCATTGCCACTACGGCTTGGGAGGTGATTCCTACAAAGGTGATTCTTGAGGCTGGATATGTGGTGGTGTTCGGCACTTTCATCGCGTATGTGTTCCTGCCAATCGGTCAGCGTGGCTTGTCGCCTACCTCTATCGCAATGTACAACTACTTGCAACCTATCGTGGCTGCGGTGTTCTCGGTAATGATTGGAGTGGCGGCAATAACAATGCCGACAATTATCGGTTCTGCACTGATATTTGCCGGCGTGTATTTGGTGAATAAGAAATAACGTCGTTGACGCATTCAAAGTAGTTTTATTTCTGTACTTTGGCAGAGGCTTTTGGTCCATTGACGAAATATGGCCAAAGGTCTTTGCCAATTTTCATTTTCTGGAGGATGGCCTTGCGTCCTTCCTTGTATTTTCCCATGTAATAGGCGTGGCAGAGGTAGTAGTACTCGCCCTTCGACTTCTTCACGAGGGTGCCATGACCACAACTCTGGATATCCTCGGCATTGCCTTCGAGGATTGGATTGCCGGCATACTTCTCGTATGGTCCCTCAAACTTCTTGCTACGAGCCACTGACACGGCATAGTCGCTCTGAGGCGAACAGCAATCGCGGATTGAATAGAGCAGATAGTAGTAGTCGCCTTCCTTGATGATGCACTGACCTTCGCAACCGATGCGCTCGGTGTCGGTGATGAGTGAGATAGGTTCGCCCATGAGCGAGAGTCCGTCAGGCGAGAGGCGCTGGGCAAGGATTTCTATTGGACGGCGACTTGGGTCGAGGCCGTATGCCTTCCAGGTTATCCACAACTGACCGTTGTCGTTGAAGACATAACTGTCGATCGCCTCGTTGGTGGTCTTCACGATAGGACCATGGTCAACGAACTGTCCCTCTGGACCATCGGCAACGGCTACACCGATGCAACTGGTGCGGTCGGCCTTCTGAAGGGCGGTGTAATAGCATAGCACCTTATCACCAACCTTTACAAGTTCGGGAGCCCAGAAAGCACCAGCTGTCCACTCTGGCCATTTGTCGAAGACATAGCCCATAGGAGTCCAAGTCTGGAGGTCGGTCGACTTATAGCGAGCATAACACTGAGGGTTGTTGCCCGATGTGGCGGCAGCATAATAGGTCTTGCCCACACGGATGATAGTTGGATCGGGGGCGTCTTTGTCAATGACAGGGTTAGCGATGTAGGTTGTGGAACAACAGGCAAAGAGTGCCACTGTTGCGAACGAGAGGAATAGTTTTTTCATTGCTTTTTGGTTTTTGTGAAATTTATTTCCACAAAGATAGGAATAATTTGCCGTTTTTCAAAATCAAAATACGCAATTGATATTTATTTGTTCAAAAACAACAAAAAAAAGAGTGACGGCCTCTCGGACATCACTCTTTATTGTTGTGGTAAGATGATTCTTACTTTACCTTTGCTACGATAGCAGCGAAAGCAGCTGGGTTGTTCACAGCAAGGTCAGCGAGCACCTTACGGTTGATCTCGATACCAGCCTTGTGGAGAGCGCCCATAAGCTGTGAATAGCTCATACCCTCGATGCGAGCTGCAGCGTTGATACGCTGAATCCAAAGAGCGCGGAAATTGCGCTTCTTGTTACGACGATCGCGGTATGCGTATGTCAAACCTTTCTCCCAAGTGTTCTTGGCTACAGTCCAAACGTTCTTACGAGCGCCATAGTAACCCTTGGTCAACTTCAGAATACGAGTTCTCTTTGCTTTTGATGCAACATGATTTACACTTCTTGGCATAGTTCTTCTTTTCTTTAAATGTTAAACAATAGGGTTAATAATTAACGCAGACAAAGGAGGTCGCGAACCTGCTTGATGTTGGTCTGGTCTACGAGAGTAGTACCAACGAGATTTCTCTTCTGCTTCTTTGTCTTCTTTGTCAGAATGTGACTGTGGAAAGCGTGACGACGCTTGATCTTACCTGTACCGGTGAAGCTGAAACGCTTCTTTGCACCGGAATTAGACTTTACTTTTGGCATTTTGTTTAAATAATTTAATATGTTAATAAATAAACCTCTTCGACACTGCCGAGGCAGGCTCGAGGTAGGTGGAAACGCATACCAAAGCGTGACTCACCTTTGAAAAAAAATAATCTTTTTATATAGAAGGCTGGAGATTCTAAAAATTCCAGGAGGAAATTTAATCCTCCTCGAACTTGAGATTCTTGAGGGCATCAGCACCTTTCACCTGACCGAGACCATTCTCGGCTGCGCGCTGCTCTGCCTCTACCTTCTGCTGCTCCTTTGCTTCAGCTTCACGCTTCTCGCGATCCATCTTCTGCTGGCTCTTCTTTGCCTGACCGGCTTTCTTTGGAGCCATATAAAGGAACATCTTCTTTCCTTCGAGTTTTGGAAGCTGCTCTACCTTACCGAACTCCTCAAGGTCGTTAGCAAAACGGAGGAGAAGGACCTCTCCCTGCTCCTTGAAAAGGATTGAACGGCCACGGAAGAATACATAGGCACGAACCTTGTTGCCTTCCTCGAGGAACTCCTTTGCGTGCTTCAGCTTGAACGCGTAATCGTGCTCATCAGTCTGAGGTCCGAAACGGATTTCCTTAACTTCCACCTTCACCTGCTTCTGCTTCATTTCCTTTGCATGCTTCTTCTGCTGGTAAAGGAACTTCGAATAATCGATGATGCGACAAACTGGTGGCTGGGCATTTGGAGAAATCTCAACAAGGTCTACACCTTGCTGGCGTGCTAAATCCAAAGCATCACGGGTGGACATTACTGTTGCACCTTCATCACCTACAACTCGTACCTCAGGAACTCGAATCTGTCCGTTCACGCGGTACTGATTTTTCAATTTGTCGTTCTTCATCAATAATTTTTAATTGTTCAAAATTGGACATAAATGTCCCTAATAAATAAATCGGATGCAAAGTTACGATTTTTTCAACAAATCGTTAACATTTGCACCCAACTTATTATTGAGGTTTAAATTTATTTAACCAAAATCAAGTGTTTCAAGAGCGAAAAATTCTTCACTCTTCACTCTTTCACTATTAACTACTTAGTCCTGTGGCTTGATATTTGTAGCCTCGAGCTGCTTAGCAACCTCGTCGTTGATGCGCTGAGCGAAGTCGGCAACAGTCATTGTTGCCTGCTCGCCACCACCCTGCTGACGCATTGAAACAAGACCTTCGGCACTCTCCTTCTCGCCAACAATAACCATGTAAGGTACACGCTTCAACTCGTTGTCGCGGATCTTACGACCAATCTTCTCGTTACGATCGTCAACGAAAGCACGAACGCCAGCCTCATCGAGAGTCTGCTGAACCTCCTTTGCATAGTCGTTGAACTTCTCAGAGATAGGGAGGATAGCAACCTGATCTGGTGTGAGCCAGAGTGGGAAGTGACCTGCTGTGTGCTCGATGAGAACGGCTGTAAAGCGCTCCATTGAACCGAATGGTGCACGGTGTACCATTACAGGCGTCTTCTTTGAGTTGTCCTCTGCTGTATATTCGAGCTTGAAACGCTGTGGGAGGTTGTAGTCAACCTGGATTGTACCCAACTGCCAACGACGACCGATAGCGTCGCGTACCATACAGTCAAGCTTTGGTCCGTAGAATGCTGCCTCACCTGTCTCCTGACGAGCAGTAAGACCACGCTCCTCGCAAGCATCAATGATGGCCTGCTCTGCCTCTGCCCACATCTCGTCAGTACCGATGTACTTCTCTGTGTTCTTTGGATCACGAAGTGAAATCTGGAACTCTACCTGATCCTCGCCGAAACCGAAGATAGAGAATACTGCCTGGATGATATCAAGAACACGGAGGAACTCTCCCTTAACCTGATCTGGACGGCAGAAGATATGAGCATCGTCCTGTGTGAACGAACGAACACGAGTCAAACCGTGAAGCTCGCCTGACTGCTCATAACGATATACTGTACCGAACTCTGCACAACGGAATGGAAGTTCCTTGTAAGAGCGTGGTTTTGAAGCAAATACCTCACAGTGATGAGGACAGTTCATTGGCTTGAGCATATAGAGCTCATCCTCCTCTGGAGTGTGGATTGGCTGGAATGAATCCTTGCCGTAGTGTGCCCAGTGACCAGATGTTACATAGAGATTCTTTGAACCGATATGTGGAGTGATAACTTCCTGATAGCCGAAACGCTTCTGAATCTTGCGGAGCATGTCCTGAAGACGGAGACGGAGGTCGGTGCCCTTTGGCAACCAGATAGGAAGACCCTTACCTACGCGGTCGGAGAACATGAAGAGTTCCATCTCCTTACCAATCTTACGGTGGTCGCGCTTCTTTGCCTCCTCTATCATTACGAGATACTCATCGAGCAACTTCTTCTTTGGGAAAGAGATACCATAGAGACGCTGAAGCTGTGCCTTTGTTGCATCGCCACGCCAGAAGGCACCAGCGATAGAAGTCAACTTCACAGCCTTGATGAGACCTGTTGACACGAGGTGAGGACCCTTACAGAGGTCGGTGAACTTACCCTGTGTGTAGGTTGTGATAGAGCCGTCCTCGAGGTCCTGCTCGATGTGCTCGCACTTATATGTCTGACCATCTGCACCAAACTGAGCCATAGCGTCAGCCTTGCTCACTTCCTTACGTACCAGTGGTTCATCCAACTTAGCAAGTTCGAGCATCTTCTGCTCAATCTTTGCGAAGTCGCCTTCCTTGATCTGCTCACCATTAGGAAGAAGCACATCATAGAAGAAACCAGCCTCTACGGCAGGACCGAAACCGAACTGAATGCCAGGATAAAGTTCCTGAAGAGCCTCAGCAAGGAGGTGGGCACTTGTGTGCCAGAAAGCATGCTTACCTTCCTCATCGTCGAAACGATAGAGGGCAATGGTAGCATCCTCGTTGATTGGTCGGTTTAATTCAACTGTTTCACCATTTACTCCGCAACTTACAACATTGCGTGCGAGGGCTGGTGAGATGCTCTCTGCGATTTGAAAACCAGTTACGCCCTGCTCATACTGACGAACAGATCCGTCTGGGAAAGTAATATTAATCATAATATATAATAATGTATTAGGCCCCAAACAAAAGGGCACATGTAAATTCAGCCTACAAAATTAATAAAACACTGCGACATGACAAAGAAAAATCGTATTTTATTTGTATTTATTCTATAAAATCAAAGGGTCGGACATCACTGCTCGACCCTTTGTATACCATCCTTAGGTAATCCTTAGGAGGTAAATTAAAACAAAAACGCCGCGATTTCACAACCACAACGCTTTTTCCAAACCAAAAAACAATCAAAAATTTACCTTTATTATTAACTAAACTTTATTCTTATCAATAGTGCGAAACTTAATTCGCAATGGTTTTTCCTTTAAAACCGATGCAAAATTACAATTTTTTCCAACATAATCCAAGAAAAAAGTGCAAAAAAAATAAAAACTGTGTGCGAAAACAACATCTTTAACTTCTTTTATACAAAAAATGGGCCCGGCATCACTGCCAAGCCCATAAACCCAAAAAATCCACTCTTGAATTAAAAAAAGTATTTAACCTTACATTAATAGTTATGATAAAAAACCATAATTCCAATCTATAATACAATTCAGGAGCGACATTTCAAACTGCTCAAAAAACTCCTAAGTCAAGGCACTTCCAAGACTCAGGAGCATTTGTTATTTGGAAGTTTTTGTGTCGGCAGAACCAAGTCTGCAATGCAAAGATAGGAAAGGATTTAGTAAAAAGCAAAAAAAAGGCGAATACATATGCACAAATTCCCCAATTTTACGCACGAATGAGGGGAAAACAACTGAATCTGCACAATTTTACTTGTTCGCTGAACAATAGTAATGATAATACAAAATGCCAACGATATCAGATAATGATGTCGCTGGCAATGAGTCATTTCTGTTATTCTGCCTCTTCCCGAGATGCTTTTTGGTACTCAGAAGGAGTCAAGCCCGTAAATTTCTTGAATGCAGAGATGAGCGAATTTCGCGATTTGAATCCAACACTTTGAGACACTGCCTCAATGGTGAGATGCTTCGAGAGTTCAGGATCGTCAAACATTCGGCAGGCCTCCTTGACGCGTCTTTCGGCAACGACGCTACTGAAATTACCACCATAACACTCGTTGATAACCTGCGACACATAGCGCGAATTGGTGCCTATCAGTTGTGCCATCTCGTCAATAGTGAAAGAACTTTGACAAATCTTGTCTTTCATCTGGAGCACACGCCCTATTTCACTGCACAATCGTTGCTTTTCCTCCTCGGTCAGGTTGCTGCTTTTGTATTTCTGCGTTTCAGACGGATTATTATCTCCTTCATGCAATACATTCTGGTAACGCTCATAGAGAAGTCGGTTACGCTCATCAAGATACTTGTTCTTGCGATTGACAAGCACAAAGAGCATTACAGCCATTATTGCGATAATTGCCAGAATAAAACTGACGATGGTATGATTAAGGACTTGCGAATTCAACTTCTCGTTTGTCTCTGTTGCTCTATTCAGCATTGTAAGGAAGTGCTTCTCCCCCACATCGAGCAATCCCGAATTATGCTCAAGAGAATCCTTTGCCTCCGCGTACATCTTATTATATTCCACGAAAGAGCCTTCATCACCTTTTGCGAGATAGTCATTAGCTATGGCGTTGTAAGAGGCAACAACGATGTCGCGCATATCGTGCTTTCTTGCTATAGGCAATATTTTCTTAAAGACAACAATAGCCGAATCGTATTGCTGCTCTGACTCAAAAATATGAGCTATTCCTGTGAGGGTGAGACAATAATAGCGATTCGAAATGGTAGAACCTATTTCCCTTTTCGTCTGGGCATACAGATAACTTCGTGCTTCTTCATTCTTACCAGCCACGAAAGCCTGCATTGCCTTGTACATATTCAAGAAATGGTAGTAATTGCGCTCAGTGGTAGGATATTCACTGACAGCCACTTTGTCAAGCAACGCCTTTATCTCGTCGTTTTTCTTGAGAAGAAGAAGGAATGAAGCTTCGTAGATGAATGACTTGCCATACATGTCCCACAACTTGATATTATAAGCCGTGTCGAAGCACTTCTCATAATAAGACAAAGCCGTAGTTTTCATATTGTCAGAGGCATAATTGATACCACTGGTAACAAACATATTTGCCACTGTGAGATAAGTACGACAGATAGCAGAATTCTCAAGACCGCAATCTTCTGCAATCTTTATAGCTCTTGACAAATAATCGTATGCTCGCGAATAGTCATTGAAATGATAATAGCACAAGTAGCCTGCTGCATTGAAAGCATCAATGCACAGTTCTGTTTCCTCCTTACCAAGTTTGGGGTCGTAGCGATTTATGACAACATTTGCACAAACCATAGCACTGTCGAATGCCTGATGATTATCCATCAAGTCAAGCCCCAACTTCATGATGTCGTACGACGATTTTTGGGAAAGTTCATTATAGAACTTCTCCATCTGCTTCTGGTTCATTGAAGGCAGTTCATCAGGGTGGGCAAATGACACCGCGCTTGATAATACAGCGAGGATAAAAAGGCAAATCAGTCGTCTCTCTAAAACAATAGTTCTCAGTCTCATAATTATTCCCAAGTCTTTAGTGCTCACAAAAGTACAACTTTTCTTTTGTATCAGCAAGAAAAAAGACAAAAATAACAAAAAAAAAGCCAGACACCTTTATTGGCATCTGGCATTTTCTATAGGAAAAATGCTGTATTGTCAGCAGTTTCGCTTACTTCTTCATGAGGTTCAGCTGTACCTTTGGAGCAAGGACATTGCTCACAGCCTCTGTGTAGCGCTCAAGATTGAGTGAAGCCGAGCAACGGATATCCTCAACATTTGCACCGATATTGAAGTTGTATGTACCTGCATCTACAAGCCACTGGCTTCCTGCCTCATCGAAACTTGCAAGGTCGCGTACAGCACAAGTCATCTTCAATGTCTCTGTCTGACCAGGCTGAAGAAGCTGTGTCTTGCCAAATGCCTTGAGTTCCTTCTCTGGCTTGTCGAGAGTGCCCTGAGGAGCAGCAACATAAACCTGAGCGATTTCCTTACCTGCCACCTTACCGGTATTCTTCACTGTTACAGAAACTGTAATCTTGTCGCCCTGACGCTTCACAACAGGCTTGCTATACTCGAAAGTGGTGTAGCTCATACCATAGCCGAAAGGATAAGCCACCTGCTTGTTGAAGGTATCGAAATAACGATATCCAACCCAGATGTCCTCCTCGTGGTTAGTGAAGTCATGACCAGGAACACCCCCCATATATCCCTTCATTGTCTCATAGTCATAGACATTCATCTCGAGTGGGAAGTTCTTTGTTGAAGGATGATCTGTAGCAGCGAGAGGCCATGTCATTGTCAACTTACCTGAAGGGCAAACCTTACCTGTGAGGATATCAGCAACACTATTACCGCCCTCCTCACCTGGCTGCCAAGCTACGAGGATAGCGTCTGGGTAAGCGCGCCAGCTTGCAGTCTCAACAACAGAACCTGAGTTGATGACGAGAATAACCTTCTTGTTTGCTGCATGGAATGCATTGCTGATGTTCTTCACCATTGCCTGCTCCTCTGGAGTGAGGTTGAATTCTGTCTCAATATCGCGGTCGATACCCTCGCCTGCCTGACGAGAGATAGTGATGATTGCAGCATCTGCCTTTGCAGCCTGATTGTCAATGCAACGCTTGCTCATATCGAGTTCAGGACATTTCTGGTCGCCCATGTGAGGTGCCTGGAACCACATTGCAGGATCGCGGTCTGCCTCAAACTTCAGTTTCGCAAAATCAACATATTTCTGATAGATCTCACGCAAATCGTCGGTTGTGCCAATGCCCACATTCTTCAAACCTTCTACAAGGTCAACGATATAAGGAGTATGAACGCAACCTGAACCTACACCACCAGAAAGGAAGTTGTAAGAACCTGCACCAAAGAGTGCTACTGTCTTTACATCCTTCATTGGCAGTGCCTCATTGTCGTTCTTAAGAAGAACCATACCCTCGGCTGCTACCTGACGGGTGATTGCTGCATGAGCCTTCAAGTCTGGGTTGTTGTCACCAAGACGACCGTTGAAATGTGGAGTCTTAACGATATATTCAAGCATTCGGCGAACATTGCGGTCAACATCGGCAATTGAAAGACGACCCTCGTTCACGCCCTTGATGATATCTTCTGCCTGCTCAGGCATACCTGGTTCCATAAGGTCGTTACCGGCATGTACCTCATCAACAGTGAAGAGGCCCTGTCCTTCGCGCTTTCCAATCCAGTCGGTTATTACAATTCCTTTGAATCCCCAGTCATCACGGAGGATTGAAGTGAGGAGGTCGTGGTTGCCCTGTGCATAGGCTCCATTGACTGAGTTATATGACGACATGATTGTCCAAGGATCACTGTCGCGAACTGCCCACTCAAAACCACGAAGGTAAATCTCGCGAGCTGCACGTTGTGAGAGGCGCTCGTCAACGATGGTACGAACTGTTTCCTGCGAATTAACAGCGAAATGCTTCATACTAACGCCCACGCCTTCACTCTGGACACCATTGATATAGGCTGTGGCTATCTTACCAATGAGGTAAGGGTCTTCTGAATAGTACTCGAAGTTACGGCCACAGAGTGGATTACGGTGAAGGTTCACACCAGGACCAAGGATAACATCGCACTTGTACATACGAGTCTCATTACCAATGGCTGCACCTACCTGACCCACCAAATCAGTGTTCCATGTTGAAGCCAAGCATGTACCGATTGGGAAACCTGTTGCATAGAAGGTCTTGTCTGTGCCCTTGCGTGTTGGGTTGATACGAACACCTGCAGGTCCATCGGCCATAAGTGTCTCAGGAATACCGAAACGCTCAATAGCGAAAGTAGTACCGGCAGCGCCAGGAACTGTCTCAGCCGAGTTTCCTACCATTGCCTGTGAATTGTAGAAGTCGTTAGCGCCACCCACCAAGAGGTAAGCCTTCTCTTTGAGAGTCATTGCCGCAAGAACTTCATCAATGTTCTGGGCAGTAAGTTGCAGATTTTGAGCCATTGTTGTCAAACTCATAAAAGTTGCAAATAATAATGTTAGTTTTCTCATATTATAATTTTTAATTGTTTTGTCTTTGGAAAAACAAGAGGAAAATCTATGACGGCAAGAATGCCTTCTTCCCATATTACAAAATTACTAAGAATTTTGATAATGCCAAAATTTTACTATCGCCAAAAACGCAATTCAGCAAAAAGAGTTAAACAACTGACAAGATAGTACAAGCATCTGGTGCAATTATGACAAATATGCACAAAACTGGCTCAAAACAAAACCATAGGAATGACCAATACTCTACACTGAAATGAAGAGGTTATTTCACTGAAATGAGCATGTCATTTCAATTAAATGAGTCGGTCATTTCAATGGAATGAGGTGGTCATTCCTATGGTTTCACAAAGTGCTAAGAATCAGGCTTCTATCTCGCCTTCCTTCGGCAGTGATTTCTTACGCTTCGGGTCTTCCTTCGCACCATAGCTGATGAGTTTGTTGGCTGAGACGATAATGCTCTTTCCTCGGTCGCTCGTAACTGATTTGAGTTCGCGGAAACACTTGTCTACACTCTGGAACTGATTCTCAAGATTCTGCACGCGCTCATAGAAAAGTTGTACGCGCGAGACAATATCATTGGCACATTGCATGATATTCTCCTGATTTTCCACCTGTGCCATCTGCTTCCACGATATCTCGAGGATGCGAAGAAGGGCGTAGAGATTCTGTCCGCCTGTGATGAGGACACCTTGATTGTAGGCTTCATGCCAGAGGTTGGTATCCTCTGAGAGGGCCAGTTGCAATGCACTTTCCGAGAACATGAACATCACAACGAAATCGAGTTTCACTCCCTTCTGGTTGTACTGTTTCCAGTAGGTCTTCTGGGTAAGAAGGCGCACCTGATTGCGGACACTTGCCACATGTTCGTGCATTGCGGCTTTTTTCTCCTCATCGGTTTTGGCATTGGCATAACGCTCGAATGCGGTCATTGAAACCTTTGAGTCAATGATGATATCACGATTGTCAGGGAAATGGAGTATCACATCTGGCTGCATTCGCTTGTCGGAGTCTTCGCCATACATGGTCTTTCCGTCATCATCGCGTAGGGTCACCTGCTCCTCAAACTGCTTGCCTCGCTCAAAGCCCATGTCCTCAAGCATCTTACTGAGACGGAGTTCGCCGAAGTTGCCCTGATACTTATTGTCGCGTGTAAGGGCATTGGCAAGATTGTCTGCTCGCTCACCTATCTCGCGTGTCTGCGCCATCGTTGTGTTGATGACAGCCTTGAGATCGGTCATTGTCTCTGCTCGCTCAGTGCGGTTCTTCTCCACTTCTTCCTTCATCTGCTGCAGATTGGTCTGCAATGGGTTGAGGATTTGCGAGAGTTGTTCCTTGTTGTTGGCCGAGAGTTCCTCTGAGCGTTCCTTCAACACCTTCTCTGCGGAGTTCTGGAGTTGCTCGCGAATGAGATTCATACTTGCCTCCAACTGCTCCTTCTGCTTCTTCTCGAGTTCGGCTATCTGCTCTTTCTGCTGTGCCTGAATTGTGGCCAACTGTTCTTTGTAGTCGGTCTTTACTTGCACGAGTTGCTTATCATTCTGATTGGCAAGTTGGGCAAGGCGATTCTCGTAATCATCCTTTGTCTGAGCGATTTGCTGTTCGAGCATTGTGGCTTTTGCCTCTACCCCACTCTTCATGCTTCTACCAATGAAGAATCCTATTACCGCACCAACAAGAAGTGCAACGAGAGCTATGACGATTTCCATATTGTCTTTACGAATTGTTTATTGTTTACAAAGGTATAAAAAGATTTTCATATTCACGCACCACCAAGCAGTATTTTTTATGCTGCCTGGCGGAAGTCGAGGAGTCGCGACATGATTGCTTCGTTGTTGCGAATGCGCTCAAGACCGCGAACGATTGCCTTATGCAATGTGTTATAGGAGCAGTCATACTCATATGCCACTTCGTTGAGCGACTGATTCGAGAGACCGTAAAATGCCATCACCGCTTTTGCGTCACGCTCGCTGAGAACAGTACGAACCGCATCAATGAGAGTAAGGCGGCAAAGGTCGTCATCGAAATGTGAGTCATCGATAGTGCCGCCTTCGAGGGTGTTACCGAGTGTATATAACTCATCTTCATTACCTCCGAAAGGTGCATCAAGGCTGATAGCATCCTCAATGTGACGAATGATCATCTTCGCCTTCTTCAGCGTGAGGTTCATCTTCTCAGCAAACTCCTCTGCCGAGAGTGAGCGGCCGTCTTCATTGAATGCCTTCTCACTCATCTGACGGTATTTCAACTGAAGGTTGCTGATTTCGTGGGTTGTCTGAATCGTACGATTTCTCTCTATTGCATCAATGATCTGTGCACGGATTACAACCACTGCATACGAGATGAAACGGTTGTCGTGTGAGGGCTTGTACAAATCGCACGCGCGACACAGGCCTATGCACGCCTCATTAATAAGGTCAATGAAAGGTATGCCGCAGTTGAGATAGCGCTTGGCGATACTGATAGCAAAGCGTATATTGCTGATAATCAGCTTCTCGCGTGCCTTTTCGCGAACACAACCTTTAGCACTGAGGTCGTTGACAAGTACCTTCTCCTCTTCAGGAGTAAGGAGTGGATAGTTGTCTACTTCATGGAAGAAAATGTTTGTTAACTGATCACGCTCTGTGATTGACTGGGTGATTTTGATTGACTTCATCTGACGGAAAAGATTGTAAAAATGAAATGGAAATTAGGTAGGCAATCGGTTCAGAAAAGAGGGCATTCGTCCCTGTCTCGTCTGAAGAGGTCGAGAGGAAATGTGTGTAGGTTCGCGCGTTAATCTGGTATCAAAAATGTCTGACGGACCTTTACTTGGCTCGTGGCATCAGTGATATGGTGAGATGTGAGTGTGTGTAGTTCATTCTGTGTGTGTGGTTTTTCTTATTTTTTTCGTTTGGGTTGCAAAGATAAATAGATTTTTTGATACTAACAAGTTTTTTCGGAGGAAATTTTCAAAAAAATATCAACTCCCTTTGTGCCCTAATTTGCAGCAAGTTCTGTGCCAATTTGAAGGACTGTCATATACATATACCAAAAAACGAAAAAAGGTAACCTACAATTCATGTAAGTTACCACCTTATTATATTATATAGGGAAAAATCGTGTTGCGCTTTTTTCGTGGAAATAAAAATTCCACTACTGCCACTGACTGACAAGCGCGTGACAGATGTCAGTTACTCACTGACAAGTGTCATACCTTCTGCCACTGCTTGCATATTGAGTGGCACAAGTCCGTGATGGCGCGAAGGGAGCGACTTGTAGAGGGCTTTCTCCAATCCTGTCGTACTGACGATTGGACAAATCTTGAGCATTGCACCAAGTACAATCATATTGAACACCTTCGCGTTCTTCATCTCTGCAGCCTTCTCCATTGCTGCTATCTTGTAGCAAGTTATGTCCGTACGTGTCGGTGGATTGATGATGCCGTTCTCCTCGTAGAAGATGATGCCGCCTGGTTTAACCTTTGGTTCGAACTTATCGAGCGATGGCTGATTCAAAACTATTGCTATATCGTATTTGCTAAGTACTGGCGATGCAATGCGGTCGTCACTGACGATAACAGTACAGTTGGCTGTTCCGCCTCGCTGCTCTGGTCCGTAAGCAGGCATCCATGTAACCTCCTTACCGTCCATCAAACCACTATATGCCAGAATCTTGCCCATCGACAAGACCCCCTGTCCACCAAAACCAGCAATTATAATTTCTTTTTTCATAAATTCGAAAATAAATTATAAAGTTATTAACTATTAGTTATTAGTGATTAGTTGGTGATTCCGAGCGCTTGCTACGGAGAGTAATGATACTTGAAGAAAGCATTCTCAACAACTCTAACACATCAGTCTCCATCGACTTGAATTGTACCTCTGTTATGTAATCACCGTTCCATATGTGCCTTAACCACATATATGTCTCATTGGCTTCTTTCTGAGCGACGGATAGTTTGCTTATGAAATCAGCAGGACTTTGTGCGAACTGAGCCTCTGCAAGATTTGCCGATACACTTGTGCCACTCCGGAGAACCTGATTAGACATTACATACTCATGCTTTTCCTTGACAAGATATTGACTCATCTTGATTACTCGCACTGAGAATGCTTCTGCCTTTTCGCGTAAGATGCTCTCCTTCATAACAACTAATCACTATAACTAATCACTAATCACTAATAACTAATCACTTTTGAAGGACATCGTCCTTCAAATCTCCTTTCGGATACTGCCCAAACATATTCTCCTTGAGCCATTGGTTGGCTTTCTCTGGAGATAGTTTCCAACCGCTTGAACAGGTTGCAACAATCTCTACAAGACAAGATCCCTTACCTGCCATATTTGCTTCAAATGCCTTACGGATTGCCTTCTTTGCAAGGCGGATAGCTCCGGCTGTCTCAACACTCTGGCGTGTGACATAACATGCACCTGGGAGCATTGCCGCCATCTCACTGATGTTCATCGGATAACCATGAAGTTCCGGTGTACGACCGTATGGGCAGGTTGTTGTCTTCTGACCGAGAAGTGTCTCTGGCGACATCTGCGCACCGGTCATACCATACATGGCATTGTTGATGAAGATGAGTGTAGTGTTGTCGGCTCGGTTGAGCGAATGGAATGTCTCTGCCGTACCGATTGCAGCAAGGTCGCCGTCTCCCTGATATGTAAATACGAGTCGGTCGGGCATGAGTCGCTTCAAGGCGCATGCCACGGCTGGTGCTCTACCATGGGCTGCTTCCTGCCAGTCTATGTCTATATAGTTGTAGGCAAACACACCACAACCTACTGGCGACACACCAATAGCCTTGTCGGTCATGCCCATCTCCTCTATCACTTCTGCAATGAGTTTATGTACTACGCCATGGCTACAGCCTGGGCAGTAGTGCATGCGGTTGTCTGTGAGAAGCACCGGCTTCTTATAGACAATATTTTCGTCTTTAATAATATCTTCCATATCCCCTTTCCCCATCCCTTTCCCCGCTCGGGGCAAGGGAGTGAATACCTTTCACTTCCGATGGGGGTATTTGGTATTTTACATTGTTATTACTTTTTCTACCCGACCTATTGTTCACCTTCTGGAGAACATTTTACTCCCTTGCCCCGAGCGGGGAAAGGGAAGAGCCTATGGCTCGAGGTTAGGGGAGGTTTCTTAGTGCTTCCAACACTTCTTCCGGTTCTGGGATGATTCCTCCCATACGACCATAATGTGCTACTGGAATCTCGTTGCCTACAGCGAGGCGTACATCCTCTATCATCTGGCCGGCATTGATTTCCATTACGAGAATACCTTTCTTTCCGCGTGCCAATGCGTTGAGTTCCTTATAAGGATAAGGCCATGCGGTGATTGGACGGAAAAGACCTACCTTGATTCCTTCTGCACGAGCCAGTTCAATGGCCTTCTCTGAGATGCGTGCTGCACTACCGAACGCTACAATAACATAGTCGGCATCTTCAACGAGATGTGTCTCATAGCGTACCTCGTTTTCACGAATCTCGGCATATTTCTTCTGCAGACGACGGTTGTTCTCTTCGTTCACCTCCGACTGGAGTTCTACGGAAGTGATGATATTGCGTTGGCGCAAGCCCTTTCGGCCTGTTGTTGCCCATGGGCACTGCTCCTCTATTTCCTTTTCTGTGCGGCGTGGCTTCTGCTCTGGAAGCACCACCTTCTCCATCATCTGTCCAATGACGCCATCGGAAAGGATGATGACTGGATTGCGATACTTGAAAGCGAGGTCGAAGGCGAGGTCCATGAAATCGGCCATCTCCTGAACTGAATTAGGACAAAGCACTATGGTGTTGTAGTCGCCATTGCCTCCTCCACGGGTTGCCTGGAAATAGTCGCCTTGCGATGGCTGGATGGTTCCAAGTCCCGGACCGCCTCGCATGATATTCACAATAACAGCTGGCAACTCTGCGCCTGCCATATACGAGATTCCCTCTTGCATGAGGGCTATACCGATACTTGATGAGGAGGTGAACACCTTCTTTCCTGCGCCTGCTCCACCATAAAGCATGTTGATGGCGGCAACTTCGCTCTCTGCCTGCACGGAAATCATTCCCGTGGTTTCCCATGGCTTAAGGGCTGCAATGGTCTCGACAATCTCTGTCTGAGGCGTAATAGGATATGCGAAATAGCCATCACATCCGCAACGGATTGCGGCACGGGCAATGGCCTCGTTTCCTTTCATCAGCAAAACTTCTTTTTCTGCCATATCGTTATTCCTCCTCCACTTTCTGCTTGTAAACTGTGATACAGGCATCTGGACAGACAATGCCACACGATGCACAACCAATGCAATCGTCAGGACTCACCACCTGAGCATAAGGGTAACCGAAACGGTTCACCTTCATTGGGTTCAGGGCAATGACATCCTTAGGGCATGCCACCGCACAAAGGTTACATCCTTTGCAACGATCTGTATCAACAACTATTGCACCAATATATTTCATATCTCTATGATCTTTACCTAAGATCTAAATTTTTTCTATTCCCAAAGCTTTTCAGCTTTCGTTCTCTGCGTGTTCGCGCAGAGTTCCCTATGAGGTTTTTCGCTCTTCTCTGTCACGGTTCCCTCGGCTTTTCCCGAGGGCTTCGCTCCCCTTCCCTTTCTTGCGTTAGCGCCCCCTCTCCTTTAGGAGAGGGCTGGGGTGAGGCTTCCCTATGGATTGTAATAATCCTTATAGAAGAACGCAAACTGCTCATCGAGCATCTGCTTTGCAATGACAGCCGGAGAGTCGGGATCAAGGCGAATAGCTTCGAGATAGCAGTTTATTGCTTCATCGAATTCACCTCTACGGCGATGCTCATTACCTTTGTTGTAAAACTCTTCCGCTGTCATTTCCTTTTTATATCTCTTCCCCCGAACGGGGACGCTTCATTGCATTTCACTCCCCTTGCCCCGCAGAGAATTCGGAGGGGGCTTTTGACTTGCTATCAAAATGCAGGGGTTGGGGGAAAGGGGCCGTTATTTCTTTCCCGCCTTCAGCGTGTTCAACATCAGCGAGCAGATTGTCATCGGACCTACTCCACCTGGTACTGGAGTGATGTAAGAGCACTTTGGAGCTACATTCTCAAAATCAACATCTCCACAAAGGCGGAAGCCCTTTGGACGGGTTGCATCTGGAACGCGTGTTGTACCGACATCGATTACAACGGCACCTTCCTTCACCATGTCTGCCTTCAGGAACTCAGGACGACCAAGCGCACAGATGATGATATCTGCTGCGAGGCACTCTTCCTTGATGTTCTGCGAGTGTGAGTGGAGCACTGTCACTGTTGAATCGCCATACTGCTTCTGCATCATCAGACTTGCCATTGGCTTTCCTACGATGTTCGAACGACCGATTACAACACACTTCTTGCCGCTTGTCTCAATGTTGTAGTGCTTCAGGAGTGTTACTATTCCGAGTGGTGTTGCCGAAATGAAGCAATCCAGACCGATTGACATTCTGCCTACATTCACAGGGTGGAATCCGTCAACATCCTTGCGCCAGTCAATGGCTTCTGTCACCTTCTGCTCGTCAATGTGCTTTGGCAATGGGAGTTGAACGATGAATCCGTCAACATCTTCGTCCTTATTGAGTTTGTCAACACAAGCGAGGAGTTCTTCCTCTGTGATGTCGTCCTCATAGCGAATCAGTGTCGATTTGAAACCGCACTGCTCACAAGCGATGACCTTGTTCTTTACATAGGTCTCGCTACCACCATCGTGGCCTACGAGAACAGCTGCCAAATGTGGTTGCTTGCCACCATTAGCGATGATCTGCTTCACTTCTTCTGCAATCTGCGCCTTTATCGCCGTTGCAGTAGCTTTTCCATCAATTAAAGTCATAAGCGCTTTAGCTAAATGATAAATGAAAAATGATAAATGAAAAATTATTCTTCGGCCAAGTTCTTCCTTGTCGTCTTTATTGAAGAAACGAGCAAACGAATCAATTCATCAAGATCATCAATCATTGAATTATACATTTTGTTATCTATTATGTCCGATTTATACAAGACTTTCAGCCAATATGAAGTTTCACTTGCCTCACTTAATGATGTTCCGAGTTTTGAGATAAAATCAGGCTTGCTTTTTCCTTGAATTGCCTCATGGATGTTGGCACCTATACTGGTTCCACTGCGAAACATCTGCTTTGAAAGAATATATTCCTTTTTCTCTTCAATGAGATATTTGTAGCAGTTTGTGATGCGTATTGCGAAATCAATACTCTTATCTGCCAGAACATTGTCGTGTGTCATCGCATCGCCCTATTTATCATTTCTCATTTATCATTTCTCATTTAGGCCGTAGGCCGCTCCTACATCTTTGGCATGCCTGGCATTCCCTTCATGCGGTTCGCCATTGCCATCATATTCTTCATGTTCGAACCGCTCACCATCTTCATCATCTTGCGAGTCTGGTCAAACTGTTTCATCAGACGATTCACATCCTCAATCTTCTGACCACAACCACGAGCAATACGCTGCTTGCGGCTCTGTGCTGTGCGACCGCTCATAAGGAGTTCTGGATTGGCACGCTCTTTTGGAGTCATAGAGTTGATGATTGCCTCAATGCCCTTGAATGCGTCATCGTCGATATCAACATCACGGATTGCCTTTCCTACACCAGGAATCATTGCTGCCAAGTCCTTGATGTTACCCATCTTCTTGATCTGCTGAATCTGATTCATGAAGTCATCAAAGTCAAACTTGTTCTTCATGATCTTCTTCTGCAGACGGCGTGCCTCTTCCTCGTCATACTGAGCCTGAGCGCGCTCAACGAGCGAAACAACATCACCCATGCCGAGGATACGGTCGGCCATACGCGATGGATGGAACACATCAAGGCCGTCCATCTTCTCGCTGATACCAATAAACTTGATTGGCTTCGTAACGACTGTACGGATTGAGAGGGCAGCACCACCACGAGAGTCACCATCGAGCTTGGTCAAAACGACACCGTCGATTTCGAGCATCTCGTTGAAGGTCTTTGCTGTGTTCACAGCGTCCTGACCAGTCATCGCATCAACAACAAGGAGTGTCTCGTGTGGGTTCACAGCATTCTTGATATCCTTTGCCTGCTGCATCAGTTCCTCGTCAATCGACTGGCGACCAGCAGTATCGACAATAACAACGTCATACGACTTTGCCTTTGCTTCCTGAATGGCGTGGAGGGCAACCTGTACAGGGTCCTTTGCACCCTCTTCCATGTAGAATGGAACCTCCACCTGTTCTGCAAGTACGCGCAACTGCTCCATAGCAGCAGGACGGAATGTATCGCAGGCAGCGAGCAATGGTTTCTTGTGTTTCTTTTCCTTCAGATACTTGGCAAGCTTACCACTCATCGTGGTCTTACCAGCACCGTTCAGACCGGCCATCATGATTACTGTTGGGCGACCTTCAAGGTTCAGCTCAACGGCCTCGCCTCCCATGAGTTCTGCCATCTCGTCGTGAACGAGTTTCACCATCAACTGGCCTGGCTTTACGGCAGTCAGCACATTCATACCAAGTGCCTTCTGCTTAACTGTGTCGGTGAAGGTTTTCGCAACCTTATAGTTTACATCGGCATCAATAAGTGCGCGACGAACGTCTTTGAGGGTTTCGGCTACATTGATTTCTGAAATTTTTCCTTCGCCCTTCAAGATTTTAAACGAGCGTTCAAGTCTGTCGCTTAAGTTTTCAAACATATCTTTATCGTGTTTCTATTTATTTTTTATACCTAAATATTTTAATATTTACCGGCCTTTGAGCCAAATTTCCTGCAAAAGTAACCAAAATTAGCAAAAAACAAATACTAACACTGCGTGTTTTATAAAAAATTAAAACTCCGCACAACAATTTCCGCACACATAGGTATAGGGTGTGCAAAAAAAAGAAGAAGTACACTCTTCGTTCGTTTTAAAAAAGGCCTACACTTTTATAACAACCATGGCATTATGTCATTACTTCCTTCGCTCTATGTTCAAAACTGCTTTGCAGACATTGAACGCTCAGTCAATGAGCCTAAGGCGAGTTTCTGTCTGAAAATCCTCTGCGTATAGGCGATAGATGTGGAGGATTAGGGGGTGAGGTGGAAATGGAGGATTAGGGGTAATGAGATTAGAAGTGTAGGTGGAGGATTAGGGGTAATGAGATTAGAAGTGTAGGTGGGGAATTAGTGGTAAAGGGATTAGAAGTGCAGGTGGAGGATTAGGGATAAAGAGATTAGTTGTGGTAGGTGGGGGATTAGGGGGGTGAGTTGGAGGTGGGGAATTAGGGGTAAGGGGATTAGAAGTGTAGATGGAGGATTAGTGGGAGGTGGTCGGAGAAGGCGTTGTGCCATTTGATGCCTTGGAAGTTGCGGTTAGGTTGTAGTCCGCCGTAGGAATTGTCCTGGCAGAGGAGGAAAGGGAAGTCAGCGATTTCGCAGTGCAGGACATTGTCTTTGAGCGAAGGACTCAGAAAAATATGATCAAGGCTCCCCCACTCCCCGTGGAATTTGTAGGTTCCTTTTGCTTGGCCGAAGCGCGACGGAGCATTCTCGGAGATATCAATCAAACCGCAACTCTCAATATAACCCACACTCGCATCACTATTATAATCATTAAAATCCCCCAACACAATAATCTTCGGCTCAGTCCCAGCAATCATCGACTCAGTCCCAGCAATCATCGGCCCCGCCTTGACTGCACCTCCACCTATGGCGGCGCCAGACTCAAAAACCTTAGCGACCTTGAAAGCCTTAGCAGTCTCTGCTGCGCAACGCTCAGAGGCGCGAAGTGAATCAATACTTTCCGTCAAGCGATGGGCGACGACAAGGCGATTTGCGCGGGTCTCATATTCTCCACCGGAACGGCTTGGCGCATGGACAACAAAAACATGAAGTGTATCGCCTCCCGCAGTACGGCCTTTCACATAGAGAATATCTCGTGTAGGGCGCATGTCTTTCAATGGTGTGACACGAATGGAGCATGTGTCGATCAAGGCAAAAGTGAATGGAGAATAAAGCAATGCCACATCAATACCTCGTTCATCGGGCGAATGGGTAATAACATATTCATATTTGGCATTCCTCAAAATGGAGCGCTGCGTCAAATCACGAACAACAGTATCGTTTTCCACCTCACAAAGTGCGACAAGGTCGGGAATAGCAAACGAACCATCCTTCTGCTCCCCACAGGCAAGAATCTCACGACCAATATTGTTGACTTTATTCCAATAGCGGCCATAATTCCACTGATACATCCCCTGAGGCAAAAACGCCTCATCCTGCTTCAAAGAATCGTGCTGACAATCGAAGAGATTCTCGCAGTTGAGTTCGACAAGAGTAAATAAAGAAGCCACATCCCCTTCCCCCTCGGCCGTAGGCCTCTTCCCCTCCCCCGCTCGGGGGAAGGGAGTAGAATCTTTTGCAACGACAAAGGAAGTTGCGAAAAAGAATATCATGACAAGGGGAAAAAAATGCTTCATGTTATTGTGCATTTTACTCCCTTGCCCCGAGCGGGGAAAGGGAAGAGGACTCTGGACGAAGGACGAGGCAAGAGGCCTCGGGGAAAGGGGAGGTTATTTCTGGGCCTTGACGTTTTCCCTAATCTTGTTGATATATGCCTTCATGCGGTCGGCGTCTTTCACATCGATAATCTCGAGGAGTTCCTTCAACTCTGTACGGATCTGCGACACCTGGTCGTGGGTATAAGGGTTGAAGAGGATTTCCTGAAGCAGATAGTCGTCCTCGCTCATCACACCACGAGCAATCTTCATGTGACGCTTGAAGGTGGTACCCGGTGCATCCTGAGGCTTCATCACAGCAGCAAAGGTAAATGTCGAAACGAACGGAATACTCAAAGAGTAAGCAACGGTCTTGTCGTGCTCCTCGAACGAATACTCGTAGATGTTCAGTCCGAGTCGGCTGTAGACATCCTTGAAGAAACAACGGCCCATATAATCGCCTTCGCTGATGATGATGGCGTTCTCCTCCGACAACTGATGAAGGTTGGCAAAAGTAGGACCGAACATAGGGTGCGTACTGACATAACGATGTCCCGTCTGTTCATAGTATTCCTTCAATCCGGTTTTTACCGAACTGATATCGCTGATGATACACTCCTGTGGCAGATGTGGCAACACATCATTGAATGCCGGGATGGTGTATTTCAGAGTTACACAGTTGATGACAAGTTCCGGTTTGAACTCATCAATCTCGTCCAACGCAGTGAAACGCTGGCAGTTGTATGTGAAACGGAGGCGCTTTGCATCACGCTCAAAGACAGCCACTTCGTGGTCGAATGAAAGCAGGTCGATGAAGAACGAGCCCATCTTGCCTGCACCAAGGATTAAAATTTTCATATCCCCTTCCCCCATCCCCTTCCCCGCTCGGGGCAGGGGAGTGAATACCACTTACACTAAAGAGGGTTGATTGGTATTTGTTTATACATTGCCCTACCCCATTTGCAAAACTATCTACTCCCTTGCCCCGAGCGGGGAGTTTTAGACTTGTTTCAAAATGCAGATTGGGGTTAGGGGAGCCTATTTATTAATTATCTCCATCTGTTGGCGGACGGACTCCTCGTGGATATGCTCGAAGATCTGTGCGGCGAACTCAGCAGACATACCACACATAGCACCCTGAACACCACGCTTGTCGAGAATCTCGTTGTAGCGCTGAGCCTGAAGGACAGTCATGTTGTGCTCCTTCTTGTACTGGCCAATCTCACGACACACACGCATACGCTTTGCGAGGAGGTCCATGAGCTGATTGTCGAGTTCGTCGATCTGATGACGCAACTGAGTGATGCCCTCAGTTGTCATTGTCTCATCACGGATGACGAGCAACGAGAGGATATAGTCGAGCACATCAGGAGTAACCTGCTGCTTAGCATCGCTCCACGCCTCATCTGGATTGCAGTGAGACTCAACGATGAGACCGTCGAAACCAAGGTCCATCGCCTGCTGGCAGAGAGGAGCGATAAGGTCGCGACGACCACTGATATGACTTGGGTCGCAAACGACAGGGAGGTTTGGATAGCGACGACGCAGTTCAATAGGAATCTGCCACATAGGGAGGTTGCGGTAGATCTTCTTGTCGTAGCTTGAGAAACCACGATGGATAGCACCCAAACGAGTGATGCCAGCCTGATTGAGACGCTCCATAGCACCCACCCAGAGTTCAAGGTCAGGGTTGACAGGGTTCTTCACAAGGACAGGGATATCAACACCCTTGAGCGAATCGGCAAGCGCCTGAACGGCAAATGGATTAGCAGTAGTGCGGGCACCCACCCAAAGGAGGTCGACACCATACTTCAGAGCCAGTTCCACATGCTCAGGAGTAGCCACCTCGGTAGAAGTGAGCATACCCGTCTCCTTCTTCACATTAGCGAGCCAAGGAAGAGCCGCTTCGCCGTTACCCTCGAAGCCACCCGGTTTTGTACGCGGTTTCCACACACCAGCACGGAACATGTGGCAACCCTTATCAGCGAGTTGCTTAGCAGTTGTCATCACTTGCTCTTCGGTTTCGGCACTACAAGGACCGGCAATCACGAAAGGGCGTTCATTGTCACTTGGCAGAGACAGAGGTTTAAGATTTAATTCCATACAGACCCCTCCCCATGCCCTCCCCATAAAGGGGCGGGAGTAGAATGTTTATGCTCCTGGGAGGTTGCGGAGTTTTATTTTTTTGTTTTCTATTTGTTCAAAGAATTTATTTTTTCGGCGAGGCCAAGCCTCACCGCACTGGACCAGGACAGAGCGAGACCGAGGCGGACGGGGCGATTAGCAGAAGACTGCCTTGATGCGCTCGAGAGCCTCCTGGATTTTCTCCTCGTTGGCGCAGAGCGAGATACGGATGTAGCGCTCGCCGTTAGAGCCGAAGATGAAACCCGGAGTGATGAAGACACGAGCCTCGTGGAGAACACGCTCGGTCAGTTCCTCGCAAGTTGAGTAATGCTCAGGGATGCGTCCCCAGAGGAACATTCCCACCTGATTCTTGTCGAACGAACAACCGAGGACAGTCATAATCTGCTCGGCGATGTCGCGACGGCGGCGATACACATTGATGTTGTATTCCTGATGCCACTCAGGGGTGTTGGTGTTGTAAGCCTCGGCAGCAGCAAGTTGGATGCCGCGGAATGTACCCGAGTCGATGTTGCTCTTCACCTTCAGAGTCCACGAGATGATTTCGGCATTGCCGACTACCATTCCCACACGCCAACCAGGCATGTTGAACGACTTCGACATAGAGTTGAACTCAAGGCAACAATCCTTTGCCCCCGGCACCTGCATGATAGACATAGGATGCTCGTTGAGGATGAAGGAATAAGGATTGTCGTTGATTACGACGATGCCATGCTTTTGAGCAAAAGACACGAGACGCTCGTAGGTCTCCATGCGGGCATTGCCACCAGTAGGCATGTTAGGATAGTTGGTCCACATGATGCGGATTTTACTATTTGACAATTTACAATTTACCATTTCTTCTCTTTCAGCCACAATCCGCTCGAGTTCGTCGAAATCAGGTTGCCAGTCGTTGTCCTCGCGGAGATTGTAGTTCACAATCTTTGCACCGAGAATCTTGCTAAGGGAGGTGTATGTAGGATAGCCTGGATTTGGCACCAGCACCTCATCGCCAGGATTCACCAGAGCGAGAGTTGTGTGGAGGATGCCCTCCTTCGAACCGATGAGAGGCAGCACCTCAGTCTTTGGGTCGATGTCGACACCATAGGCACGCTTGTAGAATCCCGCCATAGCAGAACGAAGCTCGGGTGTTCCCATCGTAGGCTGATAGCCGTGGGCGTTTGGTTGTTGAGCCACCTCACAGAGTTTGTCGATGGTCTGCTGTGAAGGAGGCATATCAGGCGAACCGATGGCAAGCGAGATGATGTCGCGGCCCTCGGCATTGAGCTGGGCAACTTCTTTCAGTTTGCGACTGAAATAGTATTCTTGAACGAGCGAAAGACGCTCAGCAGGCTGAGGCCCCCTCCTAGCCTCCCCGAGGGGAGGATTTTGTATGTTGTTATGATTACTCATGTTCTTATTTTTTTCGGCGAGGCAATGCCTCACCGCACTGGACAAATTATTACTCTCAGGACTTTGGGGAACGATTAGCAGGCCGAATATTCGCCGAGGATTTTCAGTTCCTTAGTGAGCGGTATGATAGCGTCGATAGACTGGCGATAACGAGTGAGGTTCTCGAAAGTCACATCGACATAGAAGAGATATTCCCATTCGTGACCGATGACAGGGAGCGACTGAATCTTTGTGAGGTTGATGTCGTAGAACGAAAGGATGGTAAGCACCTTCGACAGAGACCCCTCAGAGTGAGGCAATGAGAATACGATGCTCGACTTGTTAGCCTTCTCCAACGGACGGAGGAAGTCGGCCTTCATCGGATTGGAGAGGATGAGGAAACGAGTGTAATTGTGCTTGTTGTCCTCGATGGAGTCTTCGAGCACCTTCATGCCATAGAGTTCTGCGGCACTGGAATGACAGATAGCCGCACGACCCTTGAGTTGGTTGTTGCTGATGTTCTCAGCCGAACCAGCGGTATCGTCGCATTCGACAGCCCTCAGTTCGTTATGCTTAGCAAGGAATCCGCGGCACTGCATAAGAGCCACAGGATGAGAGTCTACTTCGTAGAGACTGTTCCAATCGTCCTCAGGCAGACAGCAGATGGAATGCTGGATATGCACTTTATGCTCGCCCACCACGGTAGTGCCCGAGGCAGTAAGGAGTTCGTAGTTGTGGAGCAACGAACCGGCGATGGTATTCTCGATGGCCACCATACCGATTATTGTTGGGTCCTTCTCCATCTCGGCAAATACCTGCTCGAAAGTGTCGCAGCAGATAATCTGCAGTTGTTCACCTTCGAAATACTGATGTGCGGCGATGTCGTGGAACGAACCGATTCTTCCTTGTATTGCTATTCTTTTCATAATCAAGTTTGCGGTGCTTTGCACCTAAATGAGAAATGATAAATGAGAAATGATAATGTGGTTATCAGACTCATCAGATAGACAGACATAAAAAAATCCCGCTTTGTTGGCGGGATTAATTATTCTATCGCATATACGCATTACTCAGCCCGCCTTACAAAGTTCTTGTAAAGTTAAAATAAAAGCCGTAAAAGTAAGCGTAAGACTTATTCATTTCTTGTAAAATTCTTATGGATTGCTTCATTGCGCCCCATTTTCATTGCAAAATTATAACAAAAATTTTATTCTTGCAAACATTTTCGATAAAAATTGCAGTTTCGGGTAATAAATTCGCAATTCGGGGCTCTTTTACACGCACGGATACATTAATATATATAAAGCGAATGGAAGATTTGGACAGAGTGAGCTGAGTTTTTCTTCTAACATATAATTACCATGAATTTACCATGAATTATTCATTAATTATTTTTTTGGGGTGGATTCGTTGTGAATTGATAATAAATACAAAAAAGAATTTAAATCCTTTGTGGTTACGACAAATAGCAGTAATTTTGGCGGCAAATGAGATTGCTCACTATCATAATCATGTCGTTGGGGCTCTCGCTGACAGCATTTGCTCAGGAGAACAAGACCTTGAAGAGTACAGTTGAACCACTTTCGACTGCACCAGAAGAGGCGTATTTGGAAGAGGAGGACGACAGCAAGTATCTGAACGGAATGGTACCAGTGGGCAGTTTCGATCGCGACCTTCCACAACAGGATTCGCTTCATCTCCCAGCACTCGACAGTATGGGTCGCGTGTATAGCTACAACTCTTGGCGCTATCCTTATCTCGGTTCGTTTGGCATGTGGGACATCCACGAGGGACTCAATGTGCAACTCGGTCTGTCGGCGTTCACCTCGTTCAGCAAGGACGGCATGAACGGTTGGGGACAGAACATCTCGGCCGTCTATGCGAAGCCAATCAACGACCGACTCTCCATTGCCGTGGGTGGATATCTCAACAACTACTCCACCAACTACGGACCAGTTCGCAGTGCGGGCATCTCGGCCGTGCTCAACTATCGTTTCAGTGAGCACTGGGAGGCTTATGCCTTTGTGCAGAAGGGATTCTACGACAATCGCAACGATTTCTATATGCGCTATGGGGCTTATGGCTATGGTCCTTTCGGCTATGGTTTCATGCCGATGTACGATATGGGAATGTTCGGCGACAGGATAGGTGCCGGTGTCACTTGGCATCCTACCCAGAGTACTTCCGTACAGGTGCAGTTTGAGGTTTCTTCCGACCCACGCCATTCATTCCACAATAGAGTTCAGGAAAGATGGCAAATGCCAGAGCAGAAATAAGGATTAAATTAACTGCAATAATCATTCTTTAAAACATTAATTACCATAAATTATCCATTAATTTTTCATTAATTATTATTCGGCAATGACCGGTAAATAATCAAATGGAATAGATTTTCTTTTGTTTTTTTCTTTGAGTTAGTAGAAAATTTGTATCTTTGTAAGCAGTTTTTATTCAATAGGATACAAATATGGAACAGACAAAAGAAGAAAGAATGTACATGCGTATTCGCAATATCTGCGGATTCTTAGGTGTCATACTCCCTTGGCTCGCCCTCTTTTCTGCAGGTATAGCCGATCACCCAAGCGAAGAATGGTGGTGGAGCATCTCGGCCACTTACTATCAGTCGCCAGCACTCGTAGGCGTATTGGTACCAGCGAGTATCGTACTCCTCCTCTACATCGGCTACGATTGGCGCGACAACCTCGTCACATCGCTGAGTGGTGTCTTCGGCCTTGGCATCGTGCTGTTTCCTTGTAATGTCAGTTGGATAGACCCTAACACATTGGTGGGTTTCTTCCAGGTTCCGGCTCATATCTCCAACTACATGCACTCGGCTTGTGCGGCGATATTCTTCATGCTCATTGCCTACAACAGTGCGTTCCTCTTCACACAATCGGGTGGAAACATGACCGATCGCAAGGTCATCCGCAATAGAATCTATAAGATTTGCGGTTTCGGAATGATATTCTTCGAAGCAGTATTCGGTTTGCTCATCATCTTGAAGGCTCCGGGCTATTTCACAATGATTGTAGAGATTATCCTCCTCCACCTCTTCGGATTCTCTTGGCTTGTAAAGGGCGAGGCGTTCCCATTCCTCAATGACAAGGAGGAACTTGAGGACCAAGTAGGAAAACTGAAATCAATCGACTAACGCTATTTCATTATAACAATAAGAGCATTAGGGATCTCCCCGCAAGGAATATCTCTAATGCTCTTTTTTATGGGTCGTCGCTCCGCTCCTCAAAATCGCAGAAAATATTAATCTACTTTTATTCCTGAATATCCGAAATATCCTGAAATAAGTATTTTAAACATTAATTCTTCGCAAGCTCAGGCGGCAAAGCCGGAGTCTCATGTAATTGGCCATTAATTATTATGGTTCATTGTGTCATTATGTCTAAAAAAGGAAAGAATTATTTTCTGCGATTTTGAGCCCTTTAGGGCGACTCAAAAAATCATCTTGGGGCATATTATTTTGTCTTGATACCTATATAAAAAAATAAACGCCGTGATTCACATCACAACGTCTTAAACTCAAACTAAAAACAATCTAAAAACCTAATTAACTAACTAAAACCTAAATTATTTCTCATGGCAGCTTTTCATTCTGATTCGCGACGCATCGCGTTTCTCCTGAATTGCGATGCAAAGGTACGACTATTTCGCGAGACACAAAAACTTTCTTTCCATTTTATCCTTATTAACGCGTTTCTTTTGCTCTATGTCAAACAGGCGCAAACAGACATATTCGCCCTATTGACATAGGTCATCTCAAAGCCGCATACAGACAATATTTCGCGCAAAAATCGCCGAATGTAACACACACGCAACTTTAGGCAACAGAAATAATTGCTGTTTCTCGTTTTTATTGCTACTTTTGCAAGCAAAATAAACAACCACACTTATGAAGCAATTATTCATCATCGCCATGCTCGCCCTCGTTCCTTTCACGGGACGAGCAGAAAACCTGTTCTCTACCCTTCTCGGTAAATCACCTGCTGAGGTTGAACAGAAAATGAACTCCATCTGGAATCATTTCTTCACTCCTGCCGACCTCGCCCTCTACGAACAGGACGGACAGAAATCAGTCTATTACGAGACTCCAGAGGGAATGGCGTTTATCCTCGACACAGGTAATGATGATGTCCGCACAGAGGGAATGTCGTATGGTATGATGATTAGTGTGCAGTTGAACCATCGCGAGGAGTTTGACAAGCTCTGGGCTTGGGCAAAGAAATATATGGCCTATCCAAAGGGTTCCATCTGGGATGGTTATTTCTGTTGGCAATGCAAGACCGACGGTACTCCTTTCGGCAACAGCAATGCCTCTGACGGTGAACTCTATTTCGTCACATCACTCTTCCTCGCTGCTGAGCGATGGAACGAGCCACGCTATGCAGACGAGGCAAACGAGATTCTGCGTAAGGTGATGAGCAAGGGCGAAGGAATGACCGACGGTAAGACCACCGTCTATAACCTCTACAACACCGATAACCACCTCATCACATTCGTACCAGATCAGGGCGGTTACTACTTCACCGATCCTTCGTATATGCTCCCTGCATTCCTTCAGAAATGGTCGAAGGTAGCAGCTACAAACCGTGGATTCTGGAAGAAGGCGGCAAAGGCAGCACGCAAGCATCTCATTGCTTCGGCTCATCCTGTCACAGGCGTTTATCCCGACTATAGCGAGTATTCGGGCAAGCCATACAAATGGCCTCACGCAGGATATGACACCTCTATTTATATGTGGGATGCATTGCGTTGTGCGATGAATGTGGGAATGGATTATTATCTCTGTGGCAAGGACAAGAAACGCCAGCAAGTGGTAATGCGCAACTGGTTGCAGTTTGTCAAGAACGACAACTTCGCCCATGGTCATTTCGCATGGGATGGTACAAATGCCTTCGACGACTACAACCACGGAATGATTGGAGCCAATGCCGTAGGAGCCTTCGCCCTCGCCCACTCCAACGAAGCCGACCGTGCCCTTGCTCGCGAATTCGTGCAGCGACTCTGGGACGCCGAACCACCAACAGGTAAGTATCGCTACTATCAGGGCATGGTCTATCTGCTCTCGTTGTTGCATGTATCAGGCAACTTCCAGTTGTAAGAACATTGAAGTCACGAATTTAATGGAAAATCCTCCATTCCTCCATTTTCGTCGTTAAGTTACTGGAATACAAATCGTTACGCTATGGAGGATGTGTGCGAGATCTTCCATATATCCTCCATAACATGAAAGATCTATGGAGGATTGGAGAAGTGTCTTCCATAGTGCAACCCACTGAATATCAATATATTAGAGGCAATTATGAAGGAATGGAGGATTTTTCGTTCAATTCATTTAGTACAGAAATCAGGCTGCCAGAAAAACATAGAAATGACCATATCATTCAAGTGGAATGAGTTGGTCATTTAAGTGAAATTAAGTGCTCATTTAACTGAAAAGAGGGGGTTACTTCCCTACGCTAATCGGCGCCATCTGCGATGACTCGCCGGCTTCAGTCAGTGAAGATTCTTCCCTACGCTTTTCGGCGCCATCTGCGATGACTCGCCGGCTCCGGTCAGTGAAGAACGAACCCATTTGGGTTCTCACCACACAAGCGGATACAAAAAAAAAAGGAATCCAAAAGGACTCCTCTTTTGGGGTGATCCGCTTGGGGCTCGAACCCAAGACCCCAACATTAAAAGTGTTGTGCTCTACCTGCTGAGCTAGCGGATCTCCGTATGTGATTTTTTCAAATCGGGTGCAAAGGTACAACAATTTAAGGAAATTTCCAAAGATTAAGCAAACTTTTTTTGTTTTTCAATGTTTTTTATTAACTTTGCTAACTGATATCAATCGGAAAAAGAACATTTGCCCTATTATGGGGTTGAAAAAGAAGAAAATATGATAACTTCACCTGATTACAGAGTATTAGAGACAATAGGCGATTATATGCGCGAGGTGCCGTATGATGTGACACGGCAAGAACTCTACTCTGTGGAATCACTTTACAAAGGATTCGATTTTCACGATAACACCACCTTTGAGAAATGCTACGACACAACGGTTTATCGTGACTACATAAAGCATGGCAAGAAAGCCGATACTGTGCTCGAGAGACTGGCTCGCTCATTGCACGACTTCGGCATTGAGCAGGCTTTGGACAATTTCCTCAAAGGCTACGACAAATTCAAGAGCGTAGGAGTGATGGGCGGTCATGGTTTGCTCCGTACCGACCCAATGTACAAGGAGATAGTCCTCACCAGCAGGGAACTGACAATGCGCGGTTCGCTGATGATAACAGGAGGCGGTCCGGGTGCTATGGAGGCAACTCATCTCGGTGCATGGATGGCCGGACGAGAGCTCGGGGAGGTGGAAGAGGCTTTGTACATGGTGAGCATGGCACCTTCGTTCAGCAACGAAGGATGGCTTGAGACAGCTTTTGAGGTGATGGACAAATTCCCTCAGAAGGAATACAAGAGTCTTGGCATTCCTACTTGGCTCTACGGTCATGAACCTTCTACCCCATTCGCCACACATATTGCGAAATTCTTCGATAACAGCATTCGTGAGGCAACAATCCTGAACATAGCCTACGGCGGAATCATCTTCACCCCTGGTTCGGCCGGCACTCTGCAGGAGATTTTCCAGGACGCAGTGGAGAATCATTACCTCAGTTACGGCATCAGTTCGCCAATGATATTCCTCGGCCGACAGTTCTGGGATGAGGAGATACCAATCTATCCTTTCCTCGAGGACATGATGGAGAAAGGCCGTTACAAGAACCTTCGTCTCACACTGACCGACTCGTCGACAGAGGCAATACAGGAACTGCTGGATTTCAGAAATAACAAATAATGCGGGCTTCGCCCTAAATGAAAAAGGATAAAGAGGGAGAGAAATTTAGCTTTCAATAATACTACAATATAAAGAAAAATGAAGAGACTTTACACAAGAATCATCGTGTTGCTTATGTTGTTTTGCGGCATGGCGACAACGGCAAATGCCGACTCAGTGCGCAAACTGAAACGCCAGACTTTCTATGGCGATGCCCAGGGAGCATTTGGCGATATCGCTTCGCGAAAGATTGACTATCTGTACGACAAGCAGAATAAGTTAATCCGTACCGTAGAAACTACGGTAGATGCCTATGGTCAGTCGTGGGAACTGACACATTATAATAAATACGAGTACGACGCGAACAGCAACCTCGTGCAGACTTCCTCGCTGACTTATGGTCTTTTCGATTATGGCGATTTTGGCTATGACGAGTCGAAGGATTCGGTCAACTACGAATACAACGACAAGAACCAATGCATAAAGGAGTCGCACAAGTATGTTGTCTATGAGTACACTTACGATGAGCAAGGAAGGAAACTCACTTCTTCGAAATGGAACATCAACTCCATAACGGGCAGCATGAGCAACGACCTTGTGGAGACCTACAGCGACTTCAATGCTCAGGGCAACCCTTGCACCATCACAGCGACAAGTCCTTCGGGCAAGAGTTGGAATGAATATACCGGCGTCATCACTTACAACGAAAACGGCAACAAGACATCGGAAAAGCACTACGACTCGGACGGAATGATGACCATGCACGAAACATGGACTTACGATGGCGATTTCCTTACAGAATATATCGTATACAATGTGCTTGATGGTCAGGACATGGGTGGTACAAAGACCATCTACACCGCTGTAGACGGCGACAAGGACCGCGTGATGTGCAATGTATATGGAAGTGACGAGAAGGGCGAATATACCGAGCATTTCGGCGGGACAGATTGTCTGTACGAGTACGATTACTTCGACGGTGAGGTTTACTCCCCTACTCTTGTGGCTGAGGAGTCGGCAGAGGGTGTAAACAATGTTGAGCTTACATTCTCTGTACCAGAGATAGCTCTCATGGGCGCTTATGCCTCAATCTATCGTAATGGTGTGAAGGTGGCAGACGAAATCAATCTTGAAGAACTCTTAGGCTATGATGAGAACGAACAACCAGTGGCTCGTTTCACCGATAATGGTGTGAAGAACGGCTATCAAGAATATGTGGTTGTTTTGAAGGTGATGAACGGCTACGATGCTGACGACAATATCGTGATGAATTCTTTGAACTCGTCGAATATCGCAACAGTAACCCTCAATACCGAACTGCCGTCAGCAACCGACTTACATGTGGTTTCTATCCGCAAGGATTTCGATGGCAACACCTTTGTGACCGTAGGATGGACAAACCCAGAAATGAGCGAGGCGCTTGAATACCAGAACACTCACCTCTTCTTTGAGAACATGCAGATTGAGGAGAATGCCACTACCGATCCAACTGTGACAAAACTCGAGGCTGACTTCGGCATTGAGACTGTGAAGACGGTGTTCGTTCAGACAAACTATAAGTTTGGTCGTGCCAACTCAGAGTTGTTCACCATCGACCTTGACAACTACACAGGCATCAAGAACCTTGAACCTGAAACCAGAACATTGACACCCGAAACCTACAACCTCTCCGGCCAGCGTGTCAGCGAGAACTACAAAGGCCTCGTCATCAAAAATGGCAAGAAGATTGTTAAGTAATAGGTGATAAATAACAGGAAAAAAAATAGCCGTCTCAAATACGAGGCGGCTTTTTTTATAGTAGGACCTGATCCTATTATCAGGAATAACAAAGGCGGTTACTTCTTGATATAATGGCGGACCCAGTCGATTTCCATCTTTATCGGGAGATCCTTTGGATCAACTTCACCGACCCACTTGCCTCCAAGTTGCATATCAATAAGCATGAACCAAGGACGGATGAATGGGAACTGTCCCTCGGCTTCTGCTTCCTTATCGTCAAGGCGTGGATAAGCAAACGAGCGCTGACCATTTGTAGAGAGCACTACGCTATCCTTGTGAAACTCAACAGCATAGACATTGAAATCATCGACATTGATTGGAATAGTGGCATAATGAGGAGGAATGGAATCCTTCTTCAAATCGTATGTGTAGTGGGTGTGAATAGTCTGATAGGCGATAGAATCGAAGTTGAGACGCTCCATCATATCAATCTCTCCCCCATGAGGCCACTCATCAACACGCTCAAATGGCATAAGCCATATTGCAGGCCAAGCACCACGAGCTCCTTGCAGACGAGCACGCACCTCAATACGACCCTCTGCCGGGAAAGCATGCTTGTTCATTGATGCAACACCGGCTGTAAGATATTGAGCAGTGTCATTTTCGATGGTAATCTGTCCGTCAACAAGTGATTCTGGCGAAACTGGGTTAGGATTGACAATGCCCCAAAGAACCAGCATTCCATCGCGCACTTCAAGAAGATCTTCACGCAACGACTGGGTGTTCTGCCAATCGGCAGTACCACGATATGTGCGACTCCAAACGGTAGTGTCGAGTTGTGTTCCGTCGAAGTTTTCCTCCCACACGAGTTCCCATTTCCCTTCACGCGAACCACATGAGGCAATCATTGCACACACGAATAAGAACGATAATACTTTTTTCATAATAGATTGTTTTGGGTTATAAAAATCCCCAAAGCCCATTAGGACTCTGAGGAATAAAATAGTTACCTTATTTATTTTCTTCTGCAGGAAGTTCGTGCTCTTCTTTTTCCTTTGTCACATAGCGTTGCCAATAAGCCATGAGGAGAGTTGTGAGTGGCAGAGCAATGATCAATCCAATGAAACCGAGCAATGCACCCCAGATTGAGAGTGAGAGCAGAAGAACGGCGGGGTTCAGGCCCATTGCCTTTCCCATTACCTTTGGTGTCACAACCATATCAATGATAATCTGAACGATGATGAACACGGCAACGGCCATTGCGAAAATCACCCAGAAGTTCTGTCCTGTATCAGCGGCTTTCATCAGTGCGAGGAAGGCCGTTGGAATGAGCGCGAAGGTATGGAGATAAGGCACAAGGTCGAGAATACCGATGAGGATTCCAAGACCTATAGCCATTGGGAAATCGATGATGGTGAAACCTATGCAGAAGAGGATTCCCATTATGAGGGCAACCATTCCCTGTCCACGGATATAACTGTTCAAAGCACGCTCTACATCGCGCATCACATCCTGCCAGAATGGGCGGTTCTTCTCTGGGAAAATCTTTATCCAGCGCTTTGTCAGATACTCATAATCCAAAAGGATGAAGAACATATAGAGGAGCATGATACACGAACCAATAATGCTCATGATGATGCTCGCCGTATGGTTTACGAACGAGTAAATCTTTGGAATGAGAGCCTTCACTGTATCTGCAAAATCCTTGCTCGCAAAGAACTCCTCTATTTCCTTCTGGTTCTCCTGCATATAGTCCTGCACATAGCCATAGACACTGTCGTAGTTGGTGGTTGAGTAGATGTAGTTTACTACAAAATGGCCCAATTTCTCAAACTGCGCAATCATTGGCGGAATGATGAGGAGAATGATTCCTGTGAACACAGCAATGGTGGCAAGCATCGTAATGATGATAGCCACAGCTCGAATACGGATGTGAAGACGACGCTGAACAAACTGCACTACAGGATAGAGCAGATAGGCAAAGAACCATGCAATGAAGAATGGCAGCAGAACATCGCTGAGATAGTTCACGGCAAAAAGCACTGCTCCTACAAGCAACGCAATACCGACCCAACGAACGAGTTTGTCTAAAGTGATTTTATTATCTTCCATAATATGGAGAGGGTCAAAGTTCCAGGTTTCAAGTTTCAGGTTACAAGTTTCAGGTTTATTTCTTCTCTTGCTCGATGGCGCGTTGATAACATTCGCGACAGAGTGGTTCATACTCTGCCTTCTCGCCAAGGAGCACGAGTTTGTCGTTCTGCACGAGTCGGTGACTGACATAAGCCAGATTACCGCATTTCACGCAGATGGCATGTACCTTTGTTACCTCGTCGGCAATAGCACAAAGAGCAGGAATAGGACCGAACGGTACTCCCTGGAAGTCCATATCGAGTCCTGCCACAATGACACGAACACCACGATTGGCGAGTTCGTTGCATACTGGTACGATATTCTCGTCGAGAAACTGTGCCTCGTCTATACCCACAACATCGAGTTCTGACGAAAGCAGAAGAATTGTCGAAGATGAATCGACTGGTGTTGAACTGATGACATTTTTGTCGTGGCTCACCACATCAGCCACTGAATAGCGTACATCGATAGCCGGTTTGAATATCTCTACACGCTGCTTAGCAAACTTTGCACGCTTCATACGGCGAATCAATTCCTCTGTTTTTCCAGAGAACATCGAACCGCAAACCACTTCAATTCGTCCAGGGCGATGACCCTCGCCTACAAGATTTTCCATCATAAATAGTAATTTTCTGTTCACAAAGTTACGAAGACTTTTAAAAAAAGCAAAAGAAATGGCAACTTTTTTTGATATTATGCAGATTAATTATTACCTTTGCGAGGATTATGGGCACTTTATATATTGTACCTACTCCTGTGGGCAACATGGAGGACATGACTCTACGAGCCATTCGCATACTCAAAGAAGCGGATATCGTACTGGCTGAGGATACTCGTACATCGGGTATTCTCCTTAAGCATTTTGATATTAAGAACCACCTTATGTCGCATCATAAATTCAATGAGCATGGCACTACTGCTGGCATCATCGAACGACTGAAAGCGGGACAGACGGTGGCTGTCATCAGCGATGCCGGTACTCCGGGCATTAGCGATCCGGGATTCCTTGTGGCTCGCGAGGCAGCAAAGGCTGGTATCGAGGTTGTATGCCTTCCTGGGGCAACGGCTTGCATCCCGGCTATCGTATCGAGCGGTCTTCCTTGCGACAGATTCTGCTTCGAGGGTTTCCTTCCTCAGAAGAAGGGACGTCAGACTCATCTTGAGTCACTAAAGACCGAACGCCGTACAATGATTTTCTACGAGTCGCCTTATCGCTTGTTAAAGACTCTCCAACAGTTTGCTGAGACTTTCGGCGAGGAGCGTCAGGTAAGTGTGGCTCGCGAGATTTCGAAGGTCCACGAGGAAAGTGTCCGTGGTTCGCTTGCAGAGGTCATCGCACATTTCACCGAGACAGAGCCAAAGGGCGAGATTGTTATTGTCCTTGCCGGCGACACTTCAAAGCCTCAGAAGGAGAAGAAAAATAAGTATTCCGACAAACAAGATTAACGAAACAACTAAACTTATCATAATGAAAAAACTGATTTTTGCTGTGCTTTTCATCAGCGCATTCGTATTAACATCCTGCGAAGAGAAGAAGTCGGCAGCTCCTACCGAAAACACTGAGCGCATAGACTCTCTTCAGCGTGTCATAGTACAGAAGGAAAACGAAATCAACGATATGCTCGGTACTCTTAACGCCATCCAGGAGGGATTGCGCCAGATTAGCGAGGCAGAAAACCGTGTGACCATCGTCAAGGACGGCGAGTCAACAAACAAGACTTCGCAGATTCAGGAGAATATTCAGTTTATCTCCCAGCAGATGAAGCGTAATCGCGAACTGGTTTCAAAACTTCGTCAGCAACTTCGTGAGAGTAGCCTAAAGAGCGACAAACTGAGGGAGACCATCGACGGACTTGTTCAGCAACTCGATGCCAAGGATCGCGAACTTCAGCAACTCCGTGCCGAACTCAACACAAAGGATATCCATATCCAGGAACTCAACGATCAGGTGACCGACCTCAATACGAATGTCAACACTTTGTCGGAGGAGAGCGCTCAGAAGAGCAAGACTATCTCTACTCAGGACAAGCAGCTCAACACTGCTTACTATGTCTTCGGTACAAAGTCGGAACTCAAGGCACAGAACATCCTTGAGAACGATCGCGTCCTGCAGTCAAACTTCAACAAGAGTTATTTCACCAAGGTTGACATTCGTGTTGATAAGGAGATCAAGCTCTATACGAAGTCGGCAAAGATTCTCACTGCCCACCCTTCAAGCAGTTACACTCTGCAGAAGGATGCCAACAAGCAATATGTGCTTCGCATCACCAACCCAGAATCCTTCTGGAGCACAAGCAAATATCTGGTTGTATTAGTGAAATAATCTATAATATCTAGAATTTCTAGAACCTCTAGAATATCAAGCAAAAAGATGACAAAAGACGAGGAATATATGCGCAAGGCCTTGCAAGAGGCTGAGATGGCAATGGCTGAGGGGGAAATTCCTATCGGTGCTGTCATCGTGTGCAAGGACCGCATCCTCGCTCGTGCCCACAACCTCACAGAGACGCTCCACGATGTGACGGCTCATGCTGAGATGCAAGCTATTACTTCTGCTGCCGATATGCTTGGCGGGAAATATCTTCAGGACTGCACGCTCTATGTCACCGTCGAACCGTGCATCATGTGTGCTGGAGCTATCGGTTGGGCACAGATTAGTCGCATCGTCTATGGTGCTCCTGATGTGAAGCGTGGCTATTCGGAGTATGCTCCAAAGGCTTTCCATCCTCGTGCTGAGGTCATCGGTGGTGTCCTCGAAGAGGAATGCAAGAAACTGATGCAGGATTTCTTCAAATCAAAAAGATAAATCCATCATCATTTATAATTTATCATTTAGGCCTAAAAGGCCGCATCTATGGCAAAGCATAACGAACTTGGCAAATGGGGCGAGGATTTCGCCGAGAAATACTTAGTCGAGCATGGATATTCCATCCGTGAGCGCGATTGGCATCTTGGCAAGCGTGATGTTGATATCATTGCCATCACGGCCGATATGCGCACCATCGTATTCGTTGAGGTGAAGACTCGCGAACAGGACGAGGTGATGGATCCTTCCGAGGCTGTAAACCGTCAGAAGATAAAGAGCATTGGATACTGCGCAAACTCCTACATTAAGGACTTCAATCTCGACATGGAAGTTCGCTTCGACATAATAAGTATCGTGGGCGATGGAAAAAGTGAACCGAAACTGACTCACATTGAAGACGCCTTTAACCCTTGTCTGGTATGAATTGGAAAAGAATAGCACTTGTGGAGACCGACTCCACTAATATATATATTAATAAGGTGGAAGAAACTGATGTCGTGGTAACGACGGAGTTTCAGACTGCCGGTCGTGGACAGGGTACCAACTCATGGGAGAGCGAACCGGGCAAGAATCTGTTGTTCTCGCTAAAGGTATCCCCTACCTGGATGCACCCTCAGCGTCAGTTTCAACTGTCCATGGTTGGGGCATTGGCTGTAAAGGATGCTCTCTCCAACCTCACTGAGGGTATATCGCTCAAATGGCCTAACGACATCTATTGGCACGACAAGAAGATAAGCGGTACGCTGATTCACACAACCATCGCTGGCCGTCATCTGCAGAATATGATTTTCGGTGTCGGGGTGAATGTCAATCAGGAGGTTTTCGTGAGCGATGCTCCAAACCCGGTTTCTCTAAAGCAGATTCTCGGTGCTGACATTGACCGTGAGGAACTGCTCGCTTCAATACTCGAACATTTTGAGCATTACTACGACATGCTTCGCGAGGGTGGCGAACAAGAGGTGGTGCAGCTCTATCATGCGAGTCTCTATCGCCGTGTGGGATTCTTCGAATACGAGGATTGCGATGGGCGTTTCGAGGCAGAGACAATATGCGTGAACCCTCAAGGTCACCTCGTTCTGCGCGATACTGACGGACGTGACCGTGAATACGAATTCAAGGAAGTAAAATTTATAATATAATTAATATGACAAAATTCAAGAGAATACTCCTCAAGCTCTCGGGCGAGAGTCTTGCAGGCGAACAGAAACAAGGTATTAATGTAGAGCGTCTCAACCAGTATGCTGCTCAGATTAAGGAGATTGCCGACATGGGCGTACAGATTGGTATCGTCATCGGTGGTGGTAACATCTTCCGTGGTCTCTCGGGTGCTGGCAAAGGTTTCGACCGTGTGAAGGGCGACCAGATGGGTATGTGTGCTACAGTCATCAACTCGTTGGCTCTTTCTTCTGCCCTCGACGCAGTAGGTCAGCCAAACCGTGTCCTCACTGCGATTCGTATGGAACCAATCGGTGAGTTCTACTCAAAGTGGAAGGCTATCGACGCAATGAATCGTGGCGAGGTTGTCATCATGGGTGCTGGTACTGGTAGTCCATACTTCACTACCGACACTGGTTCTTCACTCCGTGGTATTGAGATTGAGGCTGATGTGATGCTCAAGGGTACTCGTGTTGACGGTGTATATACTGCCGATCCTGAGAAGGACCCAACAGCGACAAAGTATCACGACATCACCTACGAGGATGTTATTGCTCAGGGCCTGAAGGTTATGGACATCTCAGCAACAGCAATGTGTATGCAGAACAACCTCCCTATCTATGTGTTCAACATGGATATCCTCGGCAACCTGAAGAAGGTTATGGAAGGTGAGGAGATTGGTACATTGGTGCATAATTAAGCCCCTTTCCCCCGCTTCGCTTCCCCTTTCCCCTTCGAATTCTCTGCGGGGCAAGGGGCGTGAATAGTAAAGCAAAAAATATAATTAAGGACAAAAATATAGCCGCCTCATTATTGAGGCGGCTTATTTAATGGATTTTAGTAACTACTCCCCTTGCCACGCAGAGAATTCGAAGGGGAAAGGGGTTGGGGGAAAGGGGCCGTTAGTTGACCTCCTCAAACTCCACATACTCTCCCTCGTCCTGAGGGATGATTTTCTTCTTCTGGGTTGGTTGGGCGTTTGGCTGACTGTAGTCGGATGACTGACTATAACCTCCCTGACTGCCAAAACCATCTGCATTGTTCGTATTCGTTGGCTTCGCCTTACGGAACAATGACAGTACATTGCTTACAAGAGCAAAGATGAAGAACAGTGCCACCAAAAAGGCGACAAGTATGAATCCTAAGAAAAATTTCAGTAATGTGAACATTGTGTCTATTCTATTTTATTTGTGCTTATTTCTTTTTGCAGCACATAATAATAGATAACAAAATGTATGCCAAAATGCATGGGGCGAATGTTCGATATGGATTTCCTGTTGCCCAGAATATTGCCAATGTGGCGAAACATACCACAATAATGCCATATTTGAACAGATTTCCAGGTTCTTTCAATCCCTTATGCTTGAACTTCAACGCAAACATTGGCAGTTCGCAGATAAGGATATAGCAACTACAGAAAATCAGGAGGATGATAAGTACGAAAGCGTATGGGATATTCTCCACGAACTCACCGAAACCTACAACGAGCGAACCCCAGAAGAGTGCATTTGCTGGTGTTGGCAATCCGATGAACGAATCACTCTGGCGTGTATCGAGATTGAACTTTGCCAGACGCAATGCCGAGAAAGCTGCAATGAGGAATGCGAGGAATGGGATGACCTTTACCACGCAACCCAAAGCTGCAGGATAGTCGAGCATCTGGAGTTCATAGAAAACGATTGCAGCTGGTGCAAAACCAAAAGTGGTATTGTCGGCAAGCGAATCCAGTTCCTTACCTATTGGCGACGATACACCCAAAGCACGAGCTGACAATCCGTCACCGAAATCGAAAGCAGCACCAATGATGATGAAGAGCAATGCCATCTCTGGCTTACCCATGAAAGCAAACCATGTTGCGATGCAGCCAGAAATAAGGTTGCACGAAGTAATGATGTTTGGAATCCAACTTTTCATCTTATAAATTCTTTAATCAATTACAATTAGAATCTGCATTTCCTCCTTAATTCGGGGGGTATCCAACATCCCTCACTTTGGGAGGGCTTGGGTGGCCCTTACCTACTTCAACTTCGCCACTATCGTCTGGTCACCAGTAGTGCTCTGCCCCATCTTCACGCAGATCTCTGTGCCGAGAGGGAGGAACAAGTCAACACGACTACCAAACTTGATGAATCCCAAGTGTTCGTCAATGAAGCAGTCGTCCTCAGCTTTTGCGTAAGTCACAATGCGACGTGCTACGGCTCCGGCAATCTGACGGCACAGAATCTTCTGCCCGTTCTCTGCCTCGATGAGCACATCAGCATGTTCGTTCTCGGCTGCTGCCTTTGGTAACCATGCCTTGTGGAAGTCGCCATCGAAATGATGAACCTCCAACACCTTTCCGTCAACAGGGAACCAGTTAGCGTGGACATTGAAAAGGCTCATGAAGATACTTACCATGATACGGCGCTCGTGGAAATACTGTGTCTCCTCCACTTCCTCTATCACAACAACCTTTCCATCGGCTGGGGCTACAACGATATTTTCGGTATCCTCAAGTGGAAAACGGCGTATTGGACAACGGAAGAAGTTTACGACAATAGCGTAAACCGAACCGAAGATGACCATGAAAATCCAGAAGGCTATATGTGAACTGAAACAGCGCCAAAGTAAAAGACCTACGGCAGCAATGACAATACCGCTCCAAAGGAGCGTGTCAGTACCTTCGCGGTGAATGCGAATCTTTTTCAGTCTCTTTAATTTTTCTATTCTTTTAGACATTGATTATTCCCTTTATTGAGGTGCAGTCATAGATTGAATAGGCCGACTACACTTATTTGCTTTGCAAAGGTAATTAATATTTTTGAAAATAGCGAAGTTTTTGCACGAAAGTTTTGATATTCTAAATAAAAAATCGTAACTTCGCACATGGAATTTTCCAAAATAAAGCCCTAAATTAGTAAAATACCTATAATAATATGCAGGATTTCATTCATCTACATGTACACACATACTATTCAATCCTCGATGGACAGTCGCCAATAAACAAAATCGTTGACAAGGCTGTTGCCAATGGCATGCGAGGAATGGCCATCACCGACCATGGAAACATGTTCGGCGTGAAGGACCTTTTCGACTATTGCAACAAGATAAATGGTGG
>DCIM01000012.1:51647-53341 GCA_002316005.1 Prevotellaceae bacterium UBA1726
AAAGAGATGAAAGAGGCTGCTAAGGGCGACCGTGGTGGCTGGCACCTAATCGTTCTTGCAAAGAACGAGGTGGGCTACCGAAATCTCTGTAAACTTGTTTCCCGCTCGTGGGTGGACGGTTTCTACGGCCGTCCTCGTACCGACCATGCCGACCTCGAGAAATACCATGAGGGACTCATCGTATGCTCGGCTTGTATCGCTGGCGAGGTGCCTTCGGCTATTCTCAAGGATGACATCGAGTCGGCTCGCAAAGCCATCGAATGGCACAAGAGTCTATGGGGCGACGACTACTACCTCGAACTGCAACGCCATGAGGTGAAGGACCCTACACAGCGTGCCAATCGCGAGACTTTCCCTCTTCAGCAACAGGCTAATAATGTCATCATCGAACTGGCCAAGGAATATGGCGTCAAACTGGTGTGCACCAACGACTGCCACTTCGTGGACAAGGAGACAGCCGAGGCTCACGACCATCTGCTCTGCCTCTCTACGGGCAAGGACCTCGACGACCCTGACCGTATGCTCTACTCTAAGCAGGAGTGGTTCAAGACTCGCGAGGAGATGAACGAGATATTTGCTGATGTACCTGAGGCACTGAGCAACACTTGCGAAATCCTCGACAAGGTGGAGACATTCAACCTCGAGAGCGACCCTATCATGCCGTTCTTCCCTATCCCTGCCGACTTCGGTACTGAGGAGGAGTGGCGTTCGATGTTCTCTGAGGAGAAACTCTTCAAGGAGTTCACTTCCGATGAGTTCGGTGAAAACCAGATGCCTGAGGAAGATGGACGAAAGAAAATCCAGAAACTCGGTGGTTACGAGAAACTATACCGCATCAAGTTTGAGGCCGACTATCTCGGCAAACTTGCCTACGAGGGTGCTTCGCGCCTCTATGGTGGCAAATATACCATCGTCGAGGGTAAGGCTTTGCAACCTGACGACCTCTCGAAATGGGCTGCCGAACATGGCATCAACAAGGAGGTGGACGACCGAATCCGTTTCGAGCTTCATATTATGAAGACGATGGGATTCCCGGGCTACTTCCTCATCGTGCAGGACTTCATCAACTCTGCCCGTCAGGAACTTGGCGTGTGGGTGGGCCCTGGTCGTGGTTCGGCTGCGGGTTCCGTTGTGGCCTACTGTCTGGGTATCACCAAACTCGACCCTCTCAAGTACGACCTCCTGTTCGAGCGTTTCCTCAACCCTGACCGTATCTCCCTCCCTGATATCGATACCGACTTCGACGATGATGGTCGTGGAAAGGTGCTTCAGTGGGTAATGGATAAGTACGGACACGAGAACTGCGCGCATATCATCACCTACGGTACTATGGCGGCGAAGAATGCCATCAAGGATGTGGCGCGTGTTGAAAAGGTACCGCTCGACATTGTCAATGGCTGGTGTAAGGCTATGCCTGAACGCTTGCCTGACGGCATGAAGTCGAAACTGCCAAACTATCTGAAGCTCGATGCTAATGGCAGGGCTATCTGTCAGGAGTTGCGCGACGCTCAGGCTTCTTTGCGCGAGAACGAGGCTAACACCATCAAATATGCTCTCCAGTTGGAGGGAACAGTGCGTGGTACGGGTATCCATGCCTGTGGATTCATCATCTGTCGCGACCCTATCTCCGACCATGTGCCGGTTTCTACTGCCGACGACCCTGACTTCCCTGACATCAAGACTGCCGTGACTCA
>DCIM01000030.1 GCA_002316005.1 Prevotellaceae bacterium UBA1726
GCATCCATCCACCAAGCATCCATACCGATTGTACCGAGTTTCTCGTACAACTGACGCCAGAAGATCTTTCGTGCATCCTCATCGTAAGCATCATAGAAAGCATATGGATAACCAAGCCAGTCAATCATATTGTCTTTCAGAGTCTGCTGGTAAATCATGCCCTTCTCGTTGAGTTCCTTGAAGTTGTCAACCTTGAGATAGTACTTTGGCCAGCAAGAAATCATAATCTTTGCGTTATTGGCATGGATAGTGTCGATCATTCCCTTTGGATCAGCAAAACGCTCTGGGTCGAACTCGAAAGCGCCCCATGAGTCATCAACCCAATAGTTCCAGTCCATAACGATGTTATCAATAGGAAGGTGGCGCTCACGGAAACCCTTGAGGGCATCGATAATCTCGTCCTGAGTCTTATAGCGCTCACGGCTCTGCCAGTAACCGAGCAACCAATCTGGCATAATCTGTGCCTTACCTGTCAATGAACGGTAACCCTTGATAACTTCATCGGAATTCTCGCCTGCCATGAAATAGTAGTCGAGTTGCTTTGTCATCTCACTCCAGAGCGAGAGTTTCTGCTGCTCTACAGAATCAACTGGTGCATAGGCACGAAGACCACAGTAGGCCTCACCACCATCAGGAGTCCACTCCAGACGGAAAGGATACTTCTTACCTGCCTCAAGATTCACACTGAACTTACGGGCATTAGGATTCCATGCTGTACGCCAGATTGTCTGCTCTGTAGAACCTGTACCTGCTACATCCTCTGTATATACATCCTTACCATCGATGAATACGCGCTGATAGCCTGAATAGTAGTGACAGAATTTGTACTCACCAGTCTCAAGAGGTTCGATTGTTCCTTCGTAGATAACCTTCGCCTTGTCCATTGGGAACTTAGGAAGGTTCTTTGCCGACTTCAGGTTCTCGAAGTAGAGAGAGTCCTCACGACGAACAAGAGTCTCTGCATCTGGCGAGGTATATGTACCAGTCAAAGCACCTTCAACACCTTCCTTGTCGGTAAGTTTGAAGAGTTTCTGCAACTGCTGATAGTCGTTAGGATTACCGAAACGGCAGAGTGAATAACTATCAAGAAGAATACCGTAGTTCTTGTTTGATACTACGAAAGGAATACTTACCTTTGTATTATACTGGAAGAGTTCCTCGTTCTTGCCTTTATAGTTCCACTCGTCTGCCTGATGCTGACCGAGACCATAGAAAGCCTCATCCTCTGGCGACTCAAAGACTGCGCGTGTTGACCATCCCTTATATGTCTCGTCCTTACCATCTGCATGGGTCTGAGTACATTCATAAGGTTGGAATGTCTTACCACCACCAATCTGCTCGCGGACATAAGTTTCATCAAGAGAATCAGTGAACCATACCTCACCAGTTGTGGTGAGTACATTTGCCTTTACAGAATTGGTTGCGAGAACGACAGTATCGCCATTCTGCTCAACCGTGAAAGGAATCTTTTCCGACTGATCAACGATGATGAGACTCTGTGGATCAGCAAATTTCTTTTCAGGTGTTGCTGAAACGCGGATTATCTTCTCACCACACACTTCCAGACGAACTAACTGAGGCTGATTTTCACTTGCATTCTCAATGCGGATAATCACTCCACGATTGGTTTTCTCCACTACACCACCGCCACATGCAGACAAGAGAACTGCGAGGCATGCTGTAAGGACAGTAAAAATACTTTTCTTCATTGTAATAGTTTTAAATTTTCCACAAAGATAATACAAAACCTTCATTCAAGCAAGAGTCAACAGATTATTGTACAATCATTTGCCGAAAAAGTGCATATAAAAAAAGGTGACTACCGAAATAATCACCTTTATATTTATCTTTACCAAATTACTTTGAATTAGCAGGTTTCTTCGAGAAGATTGCGTGTATGCGTTTCATATCGAACTTTGATGAACGGTCGTAGAAATAAACGCCATTCTGTTCCTGCTCCACATCGGTCAACTGTGTATAGCAGTAGCCCCATACATTCTCTGCCATACCCATAAGAGCATCAACCTGTCCTTCAAGACGAGCATAGAACTCCTCAAGCGAGTGTGGTGGTTCACCGTAACCCCAAGAAGCATTGCTGTTGCCAGTATTGGTATCCTGACCCTTTACCCACTTGATGCCACCGAACTCGTCAAGGATATAAGGCATTGTTGGTTTCTCGTAGAGTGGATAATCGTAGCGGTTTACATCTGTTGGACGATTGTAACCAAAGTTCGACCAATAGATATCTATTGCTTCATGAGGAGCCTGGAACCAACGCTCGCCGTTGAAAATCTGCTCTTTCAGACGCTCTGGATTCTGTTCGTAGTTGTGACTTGAGTAGATATCAGTCTTTACATGAACACCACCACTTACATCATGGAATGGGCGTGTAGGGTCAAGGCGCTTTGTCAAGTCGTAGAGGTCGCAAACAAAGCGAGGGAACTGAACGCGGTCTGGCCAGAACTCTTCGTTCATTGGAGTCCAAGTGACGATTGAAGGGTGATTGCGGTCACGGGCTACTTCTTCGCTCCATTCGGTCATGAAGTTACGAGCCACCTCAGGATCGTTTGCATCCATACCCCATGATGGAGCCTCGCCCCAAGTGATATAACCGAGTTTGTCAGCCCAATAGTGGAAACGCTCCTCAAAGACCTTCTGGTGGAGACGAGCACCATTGAAACCTGCCTGCATAGAGAGTTCTATATCGTGCTTGAGAGCCTCGTCTGATGGTGCTGTCCAGATTCCGTTTGGATAGAAGCCCTGGTCAAGAACCAAACGCTGATAGAATGGTTCATTGTTGAGATATGTCTTGTTTCCCTCGCAGTGGAACTTACGCATACCGACATAGGAATTCACTGCATCAACCACATTTCCAGCGGCATCCTTTACCTCATATACGAGGTCGTAAAGGAATGGAGACGCAGGCGACCATAGTTTTGGGCTCTTCACATTCAGTACTATTGTAGAGGCATCATTGGCATTGACGGTCTGCTTTGCCACAACCTTTCCGCCATCCTTCAATGTTGCTGTGAGCGTTCCACCATTCTGTGAATAGAACTGAGGACGGATGACAATCTGCTTCTGGTCGATATCTGTGATGACCTGTGCACTCTGAAGACCTTTCTCTGCAACTGGTTCCATCCATACTGTCTGCCATATTCCCGTAGTACGGGTGTACATACACTCAAACTGGTTCAGGCGGACATTCTGCTTTCCTGCTGGCTGCTTCATTGTACGGGTGTCGCTATAGGCGTGAACAACGAGCGAATGCTGCTTGCCGTCAGCAACAGACTTTGTCACATCAAACGAGAATCCAGTAGAACCGCCAAAATGACGACCTACCAAGGCACCATCGATATAAACCTCCGAATTATAATAAACGGCCTGGAAATTCAAACGGACATTCTTTCCTTCCCAAGAAGCCGGCATCTGAATGCTACGGTGATACCAGATATTATTAATAAAATCTGTGTATCCAACACCCGAGAGTTTACTCTCCGGACAGAATGGTACGGTAATGGTTTTGTCGAAACCCTTTGATTCGTAGAGTCTCTTTTCAAGTCCCTCTCCTACAAAGTCAAAGCGATAAGTCCAGTCGCCATTGAGGTTTACCCAGTCTTGACGCTCAAACTGAGGACGAGGATACTCTGCTCGTGGTTGTGCCCAGATGTTCACCGACATCATAAGAGCGAGCAGACAAAGAATTGATTTCTTCATGAATGAATTGTTTTTTAGTTTGGATTATTGTTTATTGTGTCTATTCCTGATATATTATCTCACCTTTCCACGCATCATCTGCATAGAGAGTGATGGATGAACTCTGCGACCCCGAACTTCCCGAGAAGAACGGCATACTGGCACTTGTCACCTTCTGGTATTCTATTGGGATATTTGACAATGCTTTCACCGCATATTCTCCTCCGTTGGCATCAAGGGCGGTTATTGTCATTGTGAGTACATCCTCGGTTTCGTGAGGGAAGGTATAAACCTCGAACACTTGTCCTGCCCCACGGTTTGTAATCTCGCGAACCTCTGTCTGACGACTGTTCACGCATCCAAAACCACTTTCTGCATTCAGCGTCGAACTGCCACCGGTATAGTAGAACTGCATCTTTTCAACTTCTGCAGGAATGGCATCCTCCACAGTGAAGCGAAACATTGACACCACTCTATCAAGGTCGATATCAATACTCTTGCTTTCACTTACGGTGATGTCTGAGAAATGCGAGAATGTGTCGGTCACCTTATTACTTGGGAAGGTAATCTTATCGGTTTGAGTGACTGTGGCATTTCCCGAACAACTATGCACAAGGGCTACAATATGGTAATCGCCTTCAGGTAGGGCAATAGTGAACGAACCGAAGTTTTCGTCAGTACTCTTTTGGTTTATCGTCTTTATTTTCTCTTCGCCCGAGAACACGGCAAAGTTCAAGACCGTACCAATCTCGCTCGCTGCCTTACGTGTTTTCATCATTTGTCCCTTGGCTCCATTTGAATTGGCACCAGAATCTTCGAAGTCGCTTATTTCATAGCGACCGATGTTGAAAGTCAGTTCATAGCCTTCCGTTTCCTCATTGTCATTATCACCGATATACTCACTGATATCTACTTTCTGACAGCTGGCAAACAGCCACAATGCCATAATGGAGAAAATAAAGTTTCTGTTCATAAATGATTTTGATTGTTTTCACCTACAAAGATATAAAATATCTTCCAAATCCCAAAAGGCAAAAGATATTTTTTCCATTTATGAGAAAAAAGATGGCAACTGCCCTCCTGTTCGGAAAGCAATTGCCACCTAATTATATATGCCCCATCCGAAATGGGAATTTTCTATTTACTTCAATACAGGAGTAAGGCGTAGAGTGTATGTGTAGCTTGAGCCACAAGTGTAACCGCTAACGACCTTATCACCACCACAACTTGCATTACCAAGACCACGCTGTGCCGCATCGAAATGAGCATAGATATTACTCTGGCGAGTAAGGTCATACCAGTGGTTCTTGTTTGCTGCCATATCCGAAGTATATGATGCACTGCTGTTCATGAACTTTGTCTGGTCATAGTGCGAGAGTGAGAATGCTACCGAACCGGAGGTTTCAATCTTCAAGCCCTTTGTACCGTTATCAAGAATGAGTTCGCGGAGTCCCTGATGATCACCAAATGTCTGTGGGTGTGGATTCTCGTCAATCATCTTGTCAACAGTTGTTGCGTAACGGCCAACGAATGAACCTGTCTGACGGTCAACATAGTTTGACCAAGGCCCCTTAGCCACATACTCTACATTGTCGAAACCAGAAGCAAACTGCATATAGATACCTACACGACCGGCATCTGAACCGCTATTGTTGGTGAGAGAAACCTTAACATCAAGAGTTCCGTCTGAATACCAAGTATATGTATAGCTTGCTGAGCCATCGCCAGAATAACTATTGCTACGGTCGTTATCAATCTTACGATAGCCATTGTAAACAGGAGCAGAAGCAATGTATTCTACGCCATCATACTTATAGCTGGTGAGCTTACCGCTTGAAACAGTAACGCTGAGAGTCTTACCATTTACAGTAGCTGTCTTTGTTCCACTTGTGAATGTAGAACCGCTCTTTGATGCAAGGGCAGGACGTGAATTCAATGCAATCTGATCGCAAGCAATGTCATACCCCAGAGGTGCCCAGATAGTTGCTTCCTTCAATGCAAGACTTACATTGAGCAGATACTCAGCATCTGTACCAACGGTTGTTGTATACGGAACAGTTACAGTACCGGTACTACCAGCTGCAACAGAAGGAGCTGCAACCTGACCATCCTCTACTACATAACCATTCTTCAATACCTGATAGTGAACATAGTACTTATCAGCGATGTTTACGAATGAGTTCTTGTTCTTGATAGTGAGAGTCTTGCCCGAGAGCGAGAATGTAGCATTCTGGTAAACCTTCTTCACCTCAGTCAACTTTGCCGACCACTCTCGACCTGCAGTGATGATACCGTTGTTTACGAAGTTACCCTCGTAGTCATCAGCAAATGTATTTGCAGTATCGTAGCCTGAGATATAATAGTTGAAGCCATTAGTTGTCTTCATTGCCTTCTTCGAAGTCTTGTTGTATCCTGCAGAAATGTAGTTCTTCGCTGTATTTGGTTCAATAATGCTCTGGTCAACCCAGTCCCAGATACAACCACCGATGATACCGGTACTTGACTCAATGACATTCCAGTATTCCTGAAGGTTTCCAACACCCTGACCCATTGCGTGAGCATACTCACAAATGAAGTAAGGCTTGCTGTTAAGACCACTCGATGCAGAACTTACAGACGAAACGGTTGGATACATGTTTGTTCCAAGGTCTGAGTAACTTGCACCACTTGAAGCACCCTCATAATGAACATATCGGCTATCAAGGCTCTTACATAAATTATATGTTGTGCTGAAGTTTGAACCACTACCCGACTCGTTTCCAAGCGACCAGAAGATAATCGAAGGGTGATTGCGGTCACGCTTCACCATACGAGTAGTACGATCGCTGAACTGGTTTGTGAAACTGTTGTTGCTTGAAAGGCCCTGCATACCATGGCACTCCACATCAGCCTCGTCCATACAATAGAGTCCGTAGTAGTCGAACATTGCATACATCTTTGGCTGGCGTGGATAGTGACTTGTACGGATGGTGTTCACATTTGCCTGCTTCATCATTGTCACATCCTTCAGCATTGTCTCTGTGTCAATAGCACGACCATAGAGAGGATGTGTATCCTGAGAGTTTACGCCCTTGAAGAATACACGCTGGCCATTGATGAGAATCTGATTGCTGCTCTTTGTGATATTGCGGAAACCATACTTTGTCGAGAATACCATCTCGTCGCCCTGGTTCACTACAACAGTGTAGAGGTAAGGATTCTCTGCTGTCCATGGTGTAAGACCTGAAAGACCTGAGAGAGTAACGGTTGCAGAAGCACTTGTAGCACTTGTCGTAGTGCTTACGCTTGTGTTTGCAGTCTTTACTGTATTTCCATTTGCATCAAGGAGTGTTACTGTGATTGCCTTTGTTGAAGCCACCTTGTCGCGGTTGTCAACAGTAAGGGCAACACTCATCGAACCACTTGTTGCATCTGTACCGAGCGAAGAAGTGATATAATGGTCGCTTACGAATACCTTTGGTGTTGCTACGAGATATACATCACGATGAATACCTGAAAGGTGCCACATGTCCTGACCTTCAAGGTAAGAACCGTCACACCAACGGTAGCAACGAACAGCAAGAACATTCTCGCCTGTTGTCACGAAATCTGTAACATCAAACTCTGCATCGGTATTTGAACCCTGTGAATAGCCTACGAACGAACCATTAACCCAGATAGCGATAGCACTGTAAGCACCATCGAAGTGGAGGAATGTACGCTTGTTCTCCCATCCTGTAGGAAGGGTGAAAGCACGACGATATGAACCAACCGGACAAGTACCGAAACCAGAACGGTTGGCCTGTGTTGCCCAGGTTGAAGAGTTTGCAGAGAATGGATAACCTACATTGGTATAAGCCGGACGGTCATAGCCTGCCATTTCCCAAGAGAGAGGCACCTTGATGTTATCCCA
>DCIM01000005.1 GCA_002316005.1 Prevotellaceae bacterium UBA1726
TATGTTTTTTATTCGCATTAGTGGCCCTCCCCATAAGCATTTTTCTCCCCTCTCTTTATGAGAGGGGTTGGGGGAGAGTCCGGGTCGGGATTACGCCCTTGTCTTCCTTGCCTTGCACTGAACGACATTCAGAACATAGTCGGCGAGTTTCTCGCAACCGTTGATGGCATCGATGTAGAATGCACCAAGCTGATAGTCGTAGGCACCCTGGCTGAGCATCTGCAGATTCTCATCACGCAGGAAGGTGCGGAGGCGGTTTATCTCGTTCTCCAGACTGATGCTCAGGTGTATGTCATGACCTTCGCCCTCAGGCTGATTCAGCACCTCCACCATTATCTGAAGCGATTCCTGGACGAGACTTTCCATTACCTGGATATTCGTCAACTGCTCATCAGTGAAGTGCTCCTTGCAGTTTGTACGCTTTCGCGACAGTGTGCGGGCAATGTTGAATGCGCAGTCGCCGATACTCTCGAGGTCGTCAACCTCGCGAAGCATACGCTGCACCTGACGCTTCGCATCGTCCGAGAGGCGTCCCTCGCTCACCTGCTGCAGATAGTGGGCAATCTCATATTCCATGTTGTCGGTCACCCATTCGTATTTCTTCACCTTCTCGAAAATCTGCTCAAAGTCCTCGTTCTTCTCCACATTGTGCATGCTCATCACATAGTTGAACTGTTTCAGACAACGCTCGCCGAACAATGCAATCTCCTTGCGAGCCTCCAGAAGCGACAACTCTGCTGTAGAGAGCAAGCCCGCAGAGATAAACTTCAACTTCTCAGGTCCGTCCTTCTCCTTCTCAGGGAGTACGCGACATACGAATTGCTCAATCTGTGGCACGAACCATATTAATAATAAGGTGTTCACGATGTTGAAAGCCGTATGGAAAGCCGACAGTTTGTAGAGAGGGTTGTTGCCGCCGTGCATCACATCTGTCACCAGCCAACTGATGGCGTCGCAGGCAGGGTAGAAGACAATCAAGACAGCCACCACACCAAACACATTGAAGAACATATGTGCCAATGCCGCACGGCGAGCCTGAGTGTTGGCGGTCAGCGAGGCTATGAAGGCAGTGATGGTAGTACCGATGTTCTGTCCCATTGCCAGTGCTGCGGCCTGTTCGAAACCGAAGCCGGGAATGTTCATTCCAAACAGCATCAGCGTTATCGCCATCGTAGCAGCCGAAGCCTGAACGAGCATTGTCACCAATGCACCCACAATGACGAAAAGCAATATAGTGAAGAACGAATCCTGTGGCACATGGGCAAGCATTCCTGCCACCATATCACCGATGTTCAGGGCTGTTGCGGCCTCCTGAAGGAACGAGAGTCCCATGAACAGGAACGAGAAACCGAACACAAACTCACCGATGCTCTTTCGCTTGCTTTTTCCGCTGAAAATCAGTGGCATACCAATAGCAAGCATAGGAATGGCGAAGGCCGCGATATTCACTTTGAAACCAACGGCAGAGATGATCCAAGCCGTCACTGTAGTACCGATGTTGGCACCCATGATGACGCCAATCGACTGTGCCAGAGTCATCAGTCCGGCATTCACGAACGAGACAACCATTACTGTAGTTGCCGATGACGACTGAATCAGTGCTGTGATGAAGATACCAGTAAAGACGCCCATCACACGGTTTTTCGTCATTGCACCGAGGATGTTACGAAGGCGATCGCCCGCGAATTTCTCAAGTCCCTCCGACATTGTCTTCATACCGAACAGAAATAATGCCAGCGAACCTACGAGCGAGAAGATGTTGATGATTAAGTTCATTTTGTGTATTTTGAATTACAATTTCTTTTCTGCTACAAAATTATTACTTTCCCATTACACCAACATTACGCCTATGTTACAATCCTGTTACAAAGCCGATTTCTATAGTCAAAGACCTCTTTCAAATCCTCCCAGGAGGAGGTTTTACGGCCGTGGACTTTGGCCGGTGCCTCATTGTCGCTTGTCCTTCGCTCCTCAGATTCACACTACAAAGTTACGAAATTTTCAAAGCGGATGCAAGTTTTTTCAGCACTCTATTTTTATTTAACAGTCGGTTAGGAATTATTTTTTACAATCATAATGGTTATGGGTTATAGGTTATGGGTTATGGAAAGAAAATGTAAATATAATTCACTCGCGGCCTTTCCTTCACCCCTCTCCGAGCGGAGAGGGGATGGGGGTGAGGCTTCTGATAATCAGGTACTTATGATTACACTACCTTTGTTAACTCATTTCAGTTAAATCACCTCCTCATTTAAGTTAAATGACCTTCTCGTTTAACCGAAATGACCGTCTCATTTAAGTGGAATGAGAAAGGGCGTTTGTGATGTAAAATAAATTCATATTTAAGACACAGAAATGGGAAATAACAAAATAACAAAATAACATTTCAAAATTGCTTGATAAAATAGAGATTTATATGGCAATAATATTATTATAATAATTATTATAATAATATTATTGAATTTCTACTTAACCTTTTTTTCTTCTACTTCTTGAAATTAGTTTCCAGAGAAAATATCAAATGTTATTTTGTTATTTTGTTATTTTGTTATTTTTTTGCTCAAAATTAGGCAGTGATATAGCATTTGACCCAGAACCTTTTTAAAACCGCGAATTTCGCGCGCTCGGCCCGTTAGAGTGGGGTATTGGCATTCGTTTTAACAAAATTGCTGATATTGAGACTTTTTGCTGATTTTCCATATCTTATATAAAAGATAATTGCTATTTTTGCATCAAAATAATTAGAATGCTAAAATCACTAAATCACAAAATGATTATGACTCCAAATCATCAAATCACAAAATCATTAAATCGCAAAATGACAATGTTTATCCTGGTGCTCTTGAGCGCTTTGTCGGCTCAGGCACAGGTCATAACACAGGAAATGGAGAATCGTGCAAAGGAGATTGTTGCACAGATGACTCTTGAAGAGAAAATCGATTATATCGGCGGCGACAAGGAATTCTATATCCGCGCCATTCCTCGCCTTGGCTTGCCAGAGATTCGTATGTGTGACGGTCCACAGGGTGTGCGCAACGACACCCAGAGCACTATGTATCCTTCGAATGTGCTTACTGCTGCCACATGGAACCGCGAACTTGCCTATGCCGTAGGTCGTGGTATGGGGCGTGACTGTCGTGCCCGTGCCGTGAATATTCTTCTTGCTCCGGGTGTCAACATCTACCGCAGTCCGCTTGCCGGTCGTAGTTTCGAGTATAGCGGCGAGGATCCTTATCTCGCGTCAGAGGCTGCACTGGGCTTCGTCCGTGGTGTGCAAGACCAGGGAGTGATGGCTTGTGTGAAGCACTATGCCGCCAACAATCAGGAGTGGGACCGCTACTCAGTGTCTTCGGATGTCGATGAGCGTACTATGCAGGAAATCTATCTGCCTGCTTTCCACAAGGCGGTGAGCGAGGGAAATGTGGCTTCGGTGATGGATGGCTATAATCTCGTGAATGGCGTCTGGGCAACGGAAAACCAGTGGCTCAACATCGATGTACTGCGCAATCAGTTCGGTTTCAAGGGTATCCTCATGTCCGACTGGGGTGCTGTATATGATGTGCAAGGACCTGTCAACGGCGGTATGGACCTTGAGATGCCTTCTGGTCATTATCTGAACCAGCAGAACCTCATACCTGCACTGAAGAACGGTACTATTCGCGAGGAGCAGATAGACCTCATGTGCCAGCATATCATCCAGACAATCATTGCCTTTGGGTGGCTCAATAACCCAATGAAGGCCGACGACAGCATAGAACTTGACAACAAGGAGAATGCACTCGTGGCACTGAACGATGCACGCGAGGGAATCATCTTGCTGAAGAACCAGAATAATGCACTTCCTCTGAAGGGTTCGGTGATGGTGATTGGTCCTAATGCTGATGTGCCTGTGATGGGTGGAGGCTCTGGCATCGTTCATCCTTTCCACAATGTCACACTATGGGACGGTATGCACGCTGCTCTTGGCAAGAAGGCTGCCCTCGTGGAGGCTCGCGAAGTGTTCCGCACACTTCCTGCCACATGTTTCCAGATGGACGGCAAGAAGGGTGTGAAGACAGAGTTCTTCAACAATACCGACCTCTCGGGTGCACCTGTCTTCACACAGCAGACTGACGAACTGAACATCGTACTTAACGGTTCGGCTCCTTGCGAGGGCCTTTCCTTCGAGAACTACTCCGACCGTACCACTACAGTCTTCACACCGATGATTGATGGCGATGCAGTGTTCTATGTCACTGGCGACGACGGCTATCGTCTTCTCATCGATGGTGAGGAGGTATGTGGCGACTGGGGCGATCATGGTATCACCACACGCGAATATGTGCTCAAGAATGCGAAGGCGGGCCATCATTACAATGTCTGTGTGGAGCATTTCCAGTTGGGTAACGGTGCTGTTGTTCAACTCGCGGTGAAGATGATGGACGAGGCTTATGCCAACGACCCGGAATATTTTGCTACCTTCGGCAAATACGACAATGTCGTGGTGGCATTGGGCTGGAACAAAAACCTCGAACTGGAGGGTAGCGATCATGATTTCACCCTGCCGGTAGAACAGTTGAAGCTCATCAAACTGGCTTCGGAACATGGAAAGAAAGTCATTCTCGTGGTGAATTCGGGTGGTAATCCCGACCTTGCCTCAATCGAACAATATGCCGATGCCATCGTACTGGCGTTCTATCCGGGACAGGAAGGCGGTACTGCCCTTGCTGAGATTCTGACAGGAAAGGTGAACCCTTCGGGTAAGTTGCCTTTCACCATGGAGCGTCGATGGGAGGACACCCCTGCCTACGACAGCTACTTCTGCAAGGATCCTGTCAACAACCACTCGCGTGTTCAGTATAAGGAGGGCGTCTTCGTGGGCTATCGTGGCTACGACAGAGCAGGAACAGATGTGCTCTATCCATTCGGACACGGATTGTCGTACACCACCTTTGCCTATTCCGACATAAAGACAGAAATGGCGGGCAAGGACAAGGTGAAGGTGACATTCACTGTCAAGAACACCGGAAAGCGTGAGGGTAAGGAAGTGTGCCAGGTATATGTAGGCGACAAGGAATGTTCCGTTCCTCGTCCGTTGAAGGAACTCAAGGGCTTCGAGAAGATTTCGCTCAAGGCAGGCGAGTCAAAGACCGTTAGCGTCACCCTCGACAAGGATGCCTTCTCGTTCTGGGATGTCCACACACATCAGTTTGTCGTTGAACCAGGCGATTTTGAAATCTCAGTCGGCGGTTCGTCAAAGAACCTCCCGCTCAAAACCGTCATCCCGCTCTGATAAGGCAATTACAAAAAATAATTAATTGTACTTGCGTATTAGGAGAAAAATGCTTACCTTTGCGTTGTAATACAACGCGAGACTCGCAATAATATAAACAATCTGCAAATTATGAAGAAAATATTCGTTCTTGCCTTTATGGCGATGGTTGCTCTTGGAGCAAATGCTCAGAAACTGTACTATGACAAACCTGCGGAATTCTTTGAGGAGGCGCTGGTGATAGGTAACGGTACCATGGGCGGTATCGTGTATGGCAATCCAGAAGTGGACAGGATTTCGCTCAACGACATCACACTCTGGACGGGCGAACCATGCAACATGAAGATTTATTCGCCAGAGGCTTATAAGGGAATCCCTGAGATAAGAAAGGCATTGAAGGAAGGTCGCTACAAGGATGCCGACTCGCTGCAGTGCATCGTGCAGGGACATTTCTCGCAGAACTATCAGCCTCTGGGACAGTTGCAGATTGAATATCTCGACAGTGATGCGAAGATACGAAACTACAGCCGTACTCTCGACATCGGCAATGCCATGGCAGAGACACGATATATGCGCGGCGACTACGAATATATCTCGCAGTATTTCGTGACAAACCCTGATTCGGGTATGGTGGTGCATCTCCACACTAACAACCCTGCGGGAATAAATGCTCAGGTGCGCCTCACCTGTCAGCTTCGTAATGACATTCGCGTGGAGGGCAACAGCATCGTGAACGATGGCTATGCAGGTTATTCATCGCTACCAAGCTACTACGAGGGCAATGAGAAATTCGCCTACGATCCAAACCGCGGTATCCACTTCCGTACCATCGTGAAGGTGGTGGGTGCTGACGCCGAGGCCGACGGTAACGAACTCGTCATCAAGGGCAGTCAGGATGTGGTGCTGTATGTTGTCAACGCCACTTCGTTCAACGGTTTCGACAAGGACCCGGTGAAGGAAGGTCGCGACTACAAGACATTGGCAAACAACCAGTTGAAGCGCATCACATCTGTTCCGCTGAAAACCCTCGAACAGCGTCATGTGGCTGACTACAGAGCCATCTTCGACCGCGTGAAACTGGAACTCGGAACAAAGGAGCAGCGCGAGGCGATGACACACAGAGCCGACGGTTCGCTGAAACCAACAAACGAACAGTTGCTGGAGTATCTTGATGAGGGAATCTACAACCCTGACTTCGAGGCACTGTACTTCCAATTTGGCCGTTATCTGCTCATCTCTTGCTCGCGTACACCAAATGTGCCTGCCAACCTCCAGGGATTGTGGAACGAGTCGATACTTCCACCATGGTCGTGCAACTACACCACAAACATCAACCTCGAGGAGAACTACTGGCCTGCAGAGACTGCTGCCATGCCGGAGATGCATAACTCGCTGTTCACATTCATGCAGGAACTGCTGAAGTCGGGCGAACTGACTGCAAAGCACTACTACGGCGTGGAGAACGGCTGGTGTCTGGCTCATAACACAGACATCTGGGCGATGACCTGTCCGGTAGGACTCCACACCGGTGACCCTAACTGGGCAAACTGGAACATGGGTGGTGCATGGGTGTCGACTCATATCTGGGAACATTATTCGTTCTCGCTCGATAAGGACTTCCTCCGTGAGTTCTATCCACAGTTGAAGGGTGCTGCGGAGTTCTGCATCAACTGGCTCGTGGACACCAAGAGCATGGGCGTGAAGGGCAAAAACTATCTCATCACGGCTCCTTCAACATCGCCTGAGAATGTTTATCTCACCCCAGATGGCTATAACGGTCGTACATGCTACGGTGGCTCTGCCGACCTTGCCATGATTCGCGAGTGTCTTACCGATGCGCGTAATGCCGCCATCGTAATGGGTGATGTGGAATTTGAGAAGAGGGCAGCGAAGACATTGTCGCGCCTGCAACCATATAAGATTGGTAAGAATGGAAATCTTCAGGAGTGGTTCTACGACTGGGAGGACGAGGATCCTCAGCATCGTCATCAGAGTCATCTGTTCGGTGTCTATCCGGGCAATAACCTTGAGGATGGTGTGAATAGTCGTGAGGCATTGCTCAAGGCAGCATCAAAGACACTCGAAATAAGAGGCGACCAGTCAACAGGTTGGAGTACGGGATGGCGCGTTAATCTGTTTGCCCGTCTGCACGACTCAAAGAATGCCTATCACATCTATCGCAAACTGTTGAACTATATCTCGCCTGATAAATATCAAGGTCTTGAGTATCACCGTGGAGGCGGTACTTATCCAAACCTCCTTGATGCTCATTCGCCATTCCAGATTGACGGAAACTTCGGTGGCTGTGCCGGTGTGATAGAGATGTTGTTACAGAGCCGCATGGAGGTGCTCGACAAGGACACAAAGGGAATGAAGAAGGGTGAGTCGGTTTATACCATCGAACTGCTTCCTGCCTTGCCAGAGAACTGGAAGGACGGTGAGGTGAAGGGTCTTCGTGCCCGCGGCGGTTACACCGTCGACATCACCTGGCACAACGGAAAAGTAACGGATTATAACATCCAACCTTCACATCCAAATACAAAAGTTAAGGTCCTTGTAAACGGAAAGGAAGAAATCAAATAACAACCCCTAAGCCCTCGCCAATTGGCGGGGGCTTATTTCATTGAAAGGCTTATCCTCTTGCGGAGGCGGTCAACCTCCAATACCCTTACCTTGACATGCTGATGCAAGTGAACGACCTCGTTAGGGTCTTTCACATAACGGTCGGCAAGTTGGGAGATATGGACAAGTCCGTCCTGATGAACACCTATATCGACAAAGGCACCGAAATTTGTTATGTTCGTGACAATACCAGGAAGCACCATACCCGGAATCAAATCGTCCGGAGTCTTCACATTAGGGTCGAACTCAAAGACCTCAATCTGTTCGCGAGGGTCGCGTCCCGGTTTCTCTAATTCCTTCAGAATCTCTGCTGCCGTCCAACCATCATCCGGGGCGGTAGGGTAGTGCTTCGCATCAATCTTCTTTAGCAGTTCGGCATTGCCCAACAACTCCTTCACACTCACGCCAAGATCCTTTGCCATGCGTTCAACAATAGGATATGATTCCGGATGTACGGCACTGTTGTCCAATGGGTTGCGTCCATTCGACACACGAAGGAATCCTGCACACTGTTGGAAGGCAGAAGGACCCAAGCGAGGAACTTTCTTCAGTTCGGCACGCGAAGTGAAAGCACCATGTTCCTTGCGATATTCAACAATGTTTTTGCCCAGTGTGGCACCAAGTCCCGACACATAGGTGAGGAGGTTTTGCGAGGCGGTGTTGAGATCCACGCCCACCTTGTTAACACAACTCTCAACGGTGAGGTCGAGACTTCGCTTCAGTTTCGTCTGGTCAACATCGTGCTGATACTGACCCACGCCAATGCTCTTTGGGTCGATCTTCACCAACTCCGCCAGAGGGTCCATCAGTCGGCGACCGATGCTCACCGCACCACGAACCGTCACATCCTCGTCGGGGAACTCCTCGCGTGCCACCTTAGAGGCTGAATAGATAGAGGCGCCGTCCTCGGAAACAACGAAAAGCCTCACCCCCTGCGCCTCTCCAACAAGGAGAGGGGAGTTAGAAACTACTGAGCGAACATAGGATTCCGTTTCGCGGCTTGCGGTGCCGTTACCAATGGCGATGGCCTCAATCTTGTATTTTGTGAGGAGTTTGGCGAGGGTGTCGCCACCAATATTTGTTGACAGGGGCAAAACGGTATGATACAATAGGTTGCCTTGTGCGTCAAGACAAACAATCTTACAACCCGTGCGGAAGCCTGGGTCGATGCCCATGACACGCTTCTGGCCGAGTGGGGCAGAGAGAAGTAGCTGTCGTAAGTTTTCGGTGAATACCTTTATCGCCTCATCGTCGGCTTTCTCCTTTGAGGAGTTGGCAAATTCAGTCTCGATTGAAGGCAGAAGCAATCGCTTCAGTGAGTCGTCGCAAGCCTCCTCGACAAGTCGTGAACACTCACCATATCCACGCACGAAGATGCGATGGAGACGCTCGCGGCAATCCTCATCCTCAACGCAGATGCTGACACGGAGGAATCCTTCGCTCTCACCGCGACGCATTGCCAACAGACGATGAGACGAACAGCGGCGAAGCGGTTCCTCGAAGTCGAAATAGTCGGAATATTTCTGTGCCCCTTCCTCAGCCTTCTTTGTCTTTATGACCTTCGATACGATATATGCCGTGCGAGTAAAGATATTTCGCAGTTGCTGACGCGAGCGCTGATCTTCGCTCACCATCTCGGCGATGATGTCCTGAGCCCCTTTTATTGCCGACTCCGCATCCTTGATGTCGCCCTTGACGAAACGCTCAGCGGCACGACGCGGATTCTGCTCACGCTGCATCATAAGGATGGTGGCAAGCGGTTCGAGTCCCTGTTCGCGTGCAATCTGCGCACGAGTGCGGCGCTTCGGTTTGAAAGGAAGGTAGATGTCCTCCAATTCGGTGGAATCCCATGTAGCCTCAATGCGCGCCTTCAGTTCGGGAGTAAGTTTGCCCTGTTCATCGATGGTCTTGAGGATAGTATCCTTGCGCTTTGATAGTTCGGCGAGACGGTCGTTCAACTCGCTGATGGCAGTAATCTGCACCTCATCGAGGTTGCCCGTGCGCTCCTTGCGGTAGCGACTGATGAAAGGAATGGTACAACCCTCGTCGAGGAGGGCAAGAGTGTTGGCGACGCGCTGTTCAGAGATGTTCAGCGCCTGCGATATGTGTCGTGCAAAAATATTCATAGATTGCAAAATTACAAGAAAAGTGGGGAATAGCGAATGTTTTGCGGTGACTATAACAATCCTTAACTATTGCCACACCTTTCTTGTGGAATTGTTTTGTAGTCTCGGAAAAAAGTTGTATCTTTGCATGAAATTTATATGTATGCGCGCATGGAGAAGATATTTTTCACATTGATAACCCTATTGGTATCGGCATTCGCCTTGGCTCACACCGAGGAGGAATACCCTTTCACGGTCATTGTTGACGAGGACTTCAGCGGCCTGACCGAAGGAACAGAAGATGAACCATCGGCAACACCACTCCTCGACGATATGGGCTGGGTTATTGACGCCTCAGCGTGGAAGCCATACGACAACACCTGCACGAAAGGGTGGGGCGGAGATGGATTCTATTCCGCAGGAGGATGCCTTGCCGTGGTAAATGGTTTCCTTAATACCCCTACAGGCAACTACTCAGGCAACCTGAAAGTGTCGTTCCGTGCCCGACTGATGAATCAGGAAGCAAGCGAGGCGTGCGACATCGATATTCTGCTCTGCCGCCGTTCGAAGTTCATCGACTATGCCCGCAAGACTGTGACACTAACCCACGAATGGGCTACATACACACTGGAGACAAACACCGGCTATTACAGCGACTGCATGATACAGTTGACAACGATGGACGATATCCAGTATCTCGTTGATGATTTCAAGATTGAGCACCAGGTAGTATCCATCGAACCACCACGCGCCACCGACGCCTACGAACTCAAAGACGACGGATTCACCGCATACTGGCAGGCAACAGCCGACGCTACCGACTATCTGGTGAGCGTATATTCGAAGACACCAACGCCAGAGGAATCGGAGGTGGAGGAAGGTTTCGACGAGTTGAATGTCGACGGTACGACAATCAATGCGACAAGCCCTAATTGCCCAGAGGGATGGACCATCCGCGCCAAGGAAGTGAACACAGAGCAATTCAACTCGGCGCCATATTCAATCCGACTGAAAGACGACAACGACTATGTGATGACACCAAAGACCGATACGCCGATAAAGGGTTTCAGTTTCTGGCTCTGGGTTGAAGACGGAGACCAAGGCCAGGAGGCGGCCACCGGCGAGATAAGAATGTATGCACGATGTGTGCATGGATGGTCGGTGATGGCAACAATGAAAGTGGCTGAACTGATGAACAAAGGTGAACTGATATGCGACCTGTCGGGATTCTTCGATTATTTAGAAGAAATCTATCAGATGAAGGTAGAGTACTACAATCCGGCCGGCGACAAGTGCATAGTCCTTATCGACAATGTGGCATACGAAGCACCAGATGCCTTCCGTAGAAACTTTGTTTTCGAGGACAAGGTGATTTCGGGCAAGGGCAAAACCGAAGGCGAGGAGATGGAATGCAAGGTTACTGGCCTCGACCCAAACACCGACTACTACTATTATGTGAAGGCACGCAACGAGAAATCGACATCCGAGCCTTCGAACGAGGTGGAGGTGTTTGATGTGAGCAATCCTGTTGCACTCCCTGCCACTGAGGTGGAAAGTGACAGTTATGTGGCAAACTGGGAATGCTACAACAAGGTGGACTTTTTCCGTGTTGACCAGTTGCGCCAGTTGACCGTAGAGCAGGATACCCCAGCATATGTGGTGCTTGAAGAGAACTTCGACAAAGTATCATCTTACGGAACAGCCGAATCGCCAGAAGCCGGCGAATACACACTCGACTATTATTCCATCGATCAATATACCACCACGGGCGGTTGGACGGCAGCGTCAACACAGTTTGGTGACGGCATGATTGGCGGTATGGAGAAGGAAGACGGCTATGTGGCAGGATGTATCGTCACGCCACAGCTCGACCTCAGTCATAACGGAGGCTTGTGCGACATCACTATCCGCGTCTGGGGCAACGAAGGCGACTGGTTTGTTGTTCAAGGAAACAATCCTCTCAACTATGCCGGCATAAACTTCGAGACAACCGGTTGGGTGGAGACGACAATACAGTTGCCGCTCTGCACCAACGAGGAGCGCTTCTACCTATACAGCAACAACTACTATGCGTTCATGATTGACTATATCCGCATTACCCAGAGCCTCAAGGCAGGCGAGGTGGTGACACTCGTGGACAAGTCGGTAGAGGTGGATGCCGGTCATCGTAGTGCGAGAGTTGAGAATGTAGATTTCGGCAACGATAAGAGCGATGTGCTCTATAAGGTAATTGCCTACAGATACCATAACGGAAATGAGAAGGATATATGGGAGTCGCCATATTCAGAACTCATCTCGGTGAAGAGCAGTGCCGCTGCAATTGCAACTCCAATTATGGACCGCGAGAACCGCCGTCGTGTATACGACATTGAAGGACGCCAGCATGGTTCGGCTCTTCGCGGAATACAGATTATGGCGCGTGACGGCAAATATGTAAAGGTGTTGCGCCCCGCTAAATGAAAAAAGAAAACGATAAATGATATCTATAGATAACTTAAAAGTCGAGTTTTCGGCAAAGGCGCTGTTCGAGGATGCGAGTTTCGTCATCAACGACCGCGACCGCATAGCCCTCGTAGGTAAGAACGGTGCAGGAAAATCGACAATGCTTAAAATACTCTGCGGTCAGCAGACAGCAACATCAGGTACGGTGTCGATTCCCAACGACACTACTGTGGGCTATCTGCCACAGGTGATGAAGTTGCAGGACGACACCACCGTTGCAGAAGAGGCACGCAAGGCCTTTGCCGACATTGCCAAGATGGAAACCAAGGTGAAACGCCTCGAGAAAGAACTCGGTGAGCGCACCGACTACGAGAGCGAGGAGTACATGCAACTCGTGGAGAAATACACCGAGGAGCACGACCGCTTCATGATGATGGGTGCAGAGAACTCCGAAGCCGAGATGGAACGCACGCTCATAGGTCTGGGCTTCACTCGCGAGGACTTCAACCGCCCAACCAACGAGTTTTCGGGAGGATGGCGAATGCGAATAGAACTGGCAAAGATTCTGCTTCGCAAGCCTGATGTGCTCCTCCTTGATGAGCCAACTAACCACCTCGACATTGAGAGTATTCTGTGGCTTGAACAATTCCTTGTGCAGAGTGCCAAGGCTGTGGTTCTCGTCAGTCACGACCGTGCGTTCATCAATAATGTGACAAACCGCACACTTGAGATAAGTTGCCGAAAGGTAATCGACTATAAGGTGAAATACGATGAATATGTCGTGCTGCGCAAAGACCGCCGTGAACAGCAACTCCGTGCCTACGAAAACCAGCAGAAGGAGATTGCCGACACAAGAGCGTTCATTGAGCGATTCCGCTATCAGGCAACGAAAGCCGTGCAGGTGCAGCAGCGCATCCGTCAGTTGGAGAAGATTGTGCCTATCGAAGTTGATGAAATTGACACATCATCACTTAGATTGAAGTTCCCTCCTTGTCTGCGCTCAGGCGACTATCCAATCATCTGCGAGGATGTAGAGAAGACATACGGTCAGCACAATGTCTTCCACGATGTGAACTTCATCATCAAGCGAGGCGAGAAGGTGGCGTTTGTAGGAAAGAACGGAGAAGGAAAGTCGACACTCGTGAAATGTATCATGAACGAGATCCCTTATGGCGGCGTTCTGAAGATTGGCCATAACATCCAGATAGGCTACTTCGCACAGAATCAGGCACAACTCTTAGATGAAGACCTTACCGTTTTCCAGACCATTGATAATGTAGCGAAGGGCGAGATTCGCCTTAGGATAAACGACATCCTTGGAGCATTTATGTTCGGTGGCGAGGCATCCGACAAGAAGGTGAAGGTGCTGAGTGGAGGCGAGCGCAGCCGACTGGCAATGATTCGCTTGTTGCTCGAACCAGTGAACTTCCTCATTCTTGATGAGCCTACCAACCACCTAGATATGCAGTCGAAGGATGTGTTGAAGGAAGCCATCAAGGCATTCGACGGAACGGCAATCATCGTAAGTCACGACCGTGAATTTCTCGATGGACTCGTAAGCAAGGTGTATGAGTTTGGTGGCGGAAAGGTGCGCGAACATCTCGGTGGCATATATGATTTCCTCCTCCAGCATAACAAAGAGGCAGAGAATCATCAGTCGTTGGACAGCGTCTTTGAAAAGAAAGAGGCGAAACCCGCAGCCACTGCACCTGTTGTGGCAAAGCAAGGCGCAATGGATTATGCCGAGCGCAAGGAAATACAGAAGAAGATTACCCGCTTGGAGAAATCCGTCAAGCAGAGCGAGGAGAAGATAGAGAAATGGGAGATGCGAATCCACGAACTCGACACTATCCTCTGCGATCCGGCCAATGCTGCGAATATGGACCTCATCAACGAATATACCGACATACGCCGACTCCTCGATGACGAGGAACTCCGTTGGACATCGCTGTGCGAGGAACTTGAAGAAGAGAATAAAAAACTAAAATAAAAACAATAATGAAAAAAACAATTTTAGCACTTATTGCTATGGCAACACTTTCTATGCCAATGGATGCCCAGAAGAAGTTGGGCATCGGAATCAAAATGGAGAACCTCGACCAGAGCGTTAATCCAGCAGAGGATTTCTATCGTTATGCCTGTGGCGGTTGGATAAAGAACAACCCACTCCCAGCTGCATATTCACGCTTCGGTAGTTTTGACCAGCTCGGTCTTGACAACAACAAGAGAATCAACGGTATCCTTACCGAATTGCAGAAAGGCAAATATGCAAATGGTACCCTTGAGCAGAAAATCAAGGACCTCTACGAACTCGCACTCGACTCAACCCGTCGTAATGCAGAAGGCGTGACACCAGTGATGCCATTCATCAACGAGGTGGAGGCATGCAAGACACGCGAGGAACTCGAGGCATTCAAGTTGAAGTATGCTTTCTATGGTTATGGCGGTCTCTACGGTGCATATTTCGGAGCCGACGAGAAGGACTCGAAGAACAATATTCTTTCTGTCTCGCAGGCAGGACTTACCCTCGGTCAGAAGGAATACTACCTCGAGAACGATGAGGCAATCAAGCAGATTCGTGAGGCTTACAAGGTGTTCGTGAAGGATATGTTCAAGCAGTTTGGTTTCAACGAGCAGCAGGCAACAGAGAAGATGGAGGCACTCTATCGCATTGAGACAACCCTCGCTCTCGTGATGAAGAGCCGCACAGAACTCCGCGATGTAGAGAAGAACTACAACAAGACTACACTCAAGGAGTTCCAGACAAACTATCCAAACCTCAACCTCGAGGCAATGCTCAATGCAAAGGGCGTTGACAGCCAGTACATTCAGGACATGGTTGTCGGTCAGCCAGAGTATCTTGCTGCAGCCGATAAGATTTACCTCTCAATGTCGAACAGCGACCTCCGCACCTTCATCGAGTGGGATATCATCACATCTGCTACATCATATCTGAGCGATGAGGTTGCTGCCGTAAACTTCGATTTCTTCGGCAAGACAATGTCGGGTCGTCAGGAGGATTATCCTCGTTGGAAGAAGGCTACATCGCTTGTTGAGAGCGTACTTGGTGAGGCACTTGGCAAGATGTATTGCGAGCGCTACTTCCCAGAGTCGTCGAAGATTCGTATGAAGACACTCGTTGCCAACCTCCAGACATCACTCGGCGAGCGCATCAAGGCACAGGAGTGGATGAGCGAGGAGACAAAGGCAGCTGCCCTTGAGAAACTCTCTACTTTCTATGTGAAGATTGGATATCCAGACGAGTGGAAGGATATGAGCGGTCTTACCATCGACCCTTCAAAGAGCCTCTACGAGAATATTATGGCAGCACGCGTATTCTCTTCAAAGCAGCGCCTTGCCGAGACTGTTGGTAAGCCTGTGAACCGTGACGAGTGGCACATGACACCACAGACAGTAAACGCTTACTATAACCCAACAACCAACGAGATATGCTTCCCTGCAGGTATTCTTCAGTATCCATTCTTCGATGCTAAGGCCGACGATGCATTCAACTATGGTGCAATCGGTGTTGTAATCGGTCATGAGATGACTCACGGCTTTGACGACCAGGGTTCGCACTTCGACAAGGAAGGTAACATGAGCGACTGGTGGAAGCCAGAGGATGTTGAGAACTTCAACAAACTCGGTGATATGTATGCCGACTTCTTCTCGCAGATTGAGGTACTTCCTGGCACAAAGGCAAACGGCCGCATGACACTCGGCGAGAACCTTGCCGACCACGGTGGTCTTGAGGTTTCGTTCAACGCCTACAAGAACGCTACAAAGCAGAAGCCACTTCAGACAAAGAACGGTCTTACTGCCGACCAGCGTTTCTTCATTGCCTATGCTGGTGTATGGGGTCAGAACATCACAGAGAAGGAAATCCTCAACCGTCTGAAGAACGATGTTCACTCTACAGGCGAGTGGCGCGTAAACGGTGCCCTTCCACATATCAATGCGTGGTATGAGGCATTCGGCGTGAAGAAGGGTGACAAGTTGTTTGTTCCTGAAACAGAGCGTTTGAAGTTGTGGTAATGGGACCCCTCCCCATCCCTCCCCACGGAGGGAGAATTGCTAAATTGTAAATTGTCAAATTGTAAATAAATAGATGCCACTTAGATTACCAGATAGATTACCAGCAATTGATTTGCTGAAACACGAGAATATCTTCGTGATGGACAAGACGCGTGCCCATCACCAGGATATCCGTCCGCTCAAGATTGTCATTCTGAATCTTATGCCAATTAAGATTACTACAGAGACCGACCTTGTGCGAATCCTTTCGAATACACCGCTTCAGTTGGATATCACATTCATGAAACTGAAGTCGCACACATCGAAGAATACTCCTGTAGAGCACATGATGATGTTCTACAAGGATTTTGAGGCACTCCGCGAGAAGAAATTCGACGGAATGATTATCACTGGTGCTCCTCTTGAGATGATGGATTATCAGGATGTGACATATTGGGACGAGATGGTGGATATCTTCCAGTGGGCAAGGACGCATGTCACCTCAACACTTTATATCTGTTGGGCAGCACAGGCGGGTCTTTACTACCACTACGGAATACAGAAATACCCACTTCCAATGAAGAAGTTTGGTATTTTCCGCCAGTTCCCTTTGCAACCACAGGAACCAATCTTCCGTGGTTTTGATGATGTGTTCATGATGCCTCATTCGCGTCATACAGAGATTCGTAAGGAGGACATCCTGAAGGTTCCAGAACTTATCCCACTTGCCGATTCCGAGAATTCGGGCATGAGTATCATCATGGCACGCGAGGGTAGGGAGTTCTTTGTCACTGGTCATTTGGAGTATGCTCCAAACACCCTTGACACCGAATATCGCCGCGACCTTGGCAAACGCGATGATGTGGAGATGCCGGTGAACTACTATAAGGACGACAATCCAGACAACGAACCTGTTGTCTCTTGGCGTTCGGCAGCAAATCTGTTCTATCACAACTGGATAAACTATTATGTTTACCAGAAGACTCCGTTCGATATTAACGAGATTAAATAATGAGGCAACTGGAATTACTGGCTCCGGCAAAGAACCTTGAGTGTGGCATCGCAGCAATAGACTGTGGTGCTGATGCCGTTTATATCGGTGCGCCAAAGTTTGGTGCGAGGGCTGCAGCTGGTAATTCGCTTGATGACATAAAGGAACTGACCGCCTATGCCCATCGGTTTGGGGCAAAGGTATTTGTCACTCTTAACACGATCATCTACGATTCCGAACTTGAAGAGGCAAAGGCAACTCTCAAGGCAATAAACGAGATAGGTGTTGATGCCGTTCTTGTTCAAGACATGGCATTGCTCTCTCTCCCGCTTAGGGGTGTTGATGGGAGGCTTGCCCTTCATGCTTCAACCCAAACCGATAACCGAAACAAAGAGAAGGTGGGATATCTCCGTTCGCTTGGTTTCTCGCGTGTTGTCCTTGCCCGCGAACTGTCTTTAGAGGAGATTCGCGAGATTCATGAGGCTTATCCTGATGTAGAACTCGAGGCTTTCGTTCATGGTGCTTTGTGCGTTAGTTACAGTGGTGCTTGCTATGCCTCGGAATATTGCTTCTCGCGAAGTGCTAATCGTGGTGAGTGTGCTCAGTTCTGCCGAATGAAATTCGACTTGCTCGATGCCAACGGACAAGAAATAGAACACCAACGACATCTGCTCTCGCTGAAGGATTTATGCCAGATTGACCGCCTTGAAGAAATGGCCGATGCAGGTGTTGTGTCGTTCAAGATTGAAGGCCGCTTGAAGGATTCCTCGTATGTGAAGAATGTTGTTGCTGCTTATAGTCAGCGCCTGAACGACCTTTGCCGTAAACGCCCTTCTGAATACCAACGAGCATCCTTCGGACGAAGCACTTATGCCTTTACGCCCAACCTGAAGAAAACCTTCAATCGTGGCTATACCCACTATTTCCTTGATGGTAGGAAACCGGACATCTTCTCGCCAGACACTCCAAAGGCAATAGGCGAATATGTGGGAAAAGTGAAGGAGATTCGCGGTTATTCGTTCAATGTTGCCGGTACTGCGAATTTTGCTAATGGCGATGGACTTTGCTTCATCAACTCAAAGAAGGAACTCGAAGGATTCCGCGTGAATCGCGTTGAAGGCAATCGCCTTTTCCCATTGACAATGCCCGAAGGTTTGCGCCCGGGAATGGCACTCTACAGAAACAATGATGTGGCGTTCGAGAAAGAACTTGCCCGTCAGGGAACAGAGCGAAAACTGCCAATAAGCCTTGTCTTTGGCAAAACCGAAAACGGCTATTACTTGACCGTAAATGGTCGAGGAATGACCGAAGCCCGCACAGAGATAGAATTCGAGCATCAACCGGCGCAACGCCCTCAAAAAGAGAATATTATACGCCAGTTGTCAAAGTGGGGTGGTACGATTTTTGAGGTGGAGAATATTCAAATCAACGATTCTGCCGACGAGTGTTTCATCCCTTCAAGTATCCTCTCAAACCTCCGTCAGCAACTGAACGCTGAAATGACATCGTCATTCCACTTAAATGACCTTGTCATTCCAATGGAATCATACGGTCATTCCACTGAAATGACCAAGAATTCGCTAGCGAATTTTGCCTCATTCCATAGTTTTGACCTGAAGAATGTGGCAAACAAGGAAGCACGCGAGTTTTACGAGAGGCGAGGCGAGGGACCTTTGGTCACCGCCTATGAGGTTGACCGACGCGATTTTCCATTGCCGTTGATGCAATGCCGCCATTGCCTGCGCTATTCGTTAGGCTATTGCGTGAAGCGAGGCGGCAGACGCCCGGAATGGCGCGAACCTTTGACTCTACGCTTGGGCGATGGACGCAGATTCCGACTTGAATTTGATTGCAAGAACTGCCAGATGAATGTCTGGCCAGAAGAAAAATAAAGACCGAAATGAGAACGATTGTTCGTATATCATATTGCCTAATGATTGTTTTCCTACTCGCTGGATGTTACAGCAAGCCGGCGAATAATCATGCCGCATCGGTAGAGTTGAGCGAACAGCAAATCGATTCCCTCTCATTCCAGTCGCGCCATCATTACACCAACAATTACAACTTTGTTGTAAAAGCCGATTCGTTGGTGCTTTTGAGTCAGCAGCCAGAGGAGATGATGTCCGACCTGATGGTTGACACCTTCGCTGTGAAAAAGCACGATCATGTGGTAGTTGCTGACATAAGAATAATTCCTACCGACCCTGTCGATTCTGTATGGATTCAGTTGGCAAAAGACCAAGAGACATTCGGATGGGTTCATGAGACGGATATGCTCCCGAAGGTGGCACCTGATGACCCGATATCACAGTTTATCAACATCTTCTCTGACATCCACCTGCTCATCTTCCTCATCTTCACACTCGTGATAGTGTCAATCTACATCATCCGCAAACTCGGTCGCGAGAAAGTGCCGTTGGTGCATTTCAGCGATATCGACACCTTCTATCCGACATTGCTTTGCATTGTTGTAGCCGCAGCCGCTACATTCTATGCCTCATTGCAGATGTTTGAGCCAGAGATGTGGCAGCATTTCTACTATCATCCTACGCTCAACCCGTTCTCAGTGCCACTCCTCCTGAGCATCTTCCTCTCGAGTGTGTGGGCTATTATTATAATAGGTATAGCGGCCGTTGACGACATCTTCCGCCATTTGCCGGTGGGCGAAGCTGTGCTCTATATGGGTGGAGTAGGGATGGTTTGCGCAATCAACTATGTCGTATTCTCCCTTTCCACGCTCTATTACTTCGGTTATCCGTTGCTCGTGGTGTATTTCATCTTTGCCATCCGCCAGTTCCTGAAGCATAGTTACAAACCATATCTCTGTGGAAAATGCGGTAGGCAACTGCGTAGGAAAGGCCGTTGCCCGCATTGCGGAACGATGAACTGTTGATGCACCATTTCCTTAAGGAAATACAAAAAAATGCAATGACGCAAAAATACCATCTGTGAAATTTTGGTATGTCAGCGAATTGTATTATCTTTGCCAAAGAATTTAGGTAACAAAATATTAAACAACATAGAAAATATGAAACCAACTTTGTTTCTCCTTGCTGCTGGTATGGGAAGCCGTTATGGCGGTTTGAAGCAGCTCGATACCCTCGGCCCTAACGGTGAGGCTATCATGGACTATAGTATCTACGACGCAATCCAGGCAGGATTCGGTAAGATTGTTTGGGTAATCCGTAAGGATTTCGAAGAGCAGTTCCGCACCCAGATTCTTGCAAAATATCAGGACCACATCCCTTGCGAACTCTGTTTCCAGAGCATTGATGCACTTCCAGAGGGATTCACAGTACCAGAAGGTCGCCAGAAGCCATGGGGTACAAACCACGCTGTGCTCATGGGTAAGGATGTAATCAAGGAGCCATTCGCTGTTTTGAACTGCGACGACTTCTACGACAGAGACGCTTTCAAGGTAATGGGCAAGTTCCTCAGCGAACTTCCAGAGGGTTCTACAGGCAAGTATGCTATGGTAGGTTTCCGCGTTGACAACACTCTTTCAGAGAGCGGTACAGTAAGCCGTGGCGTTTGCGAGAACGACGAGCAGACACACCACCTCACTTCTGTTGTTGAGCGTACAAAGATTGAGCGTCATGATGGCGTTGTTCAGTATCTCGACGAGAACGAGGAGTGGGTAAGCATTCCTGACACAACACCAGTTTCGATGAACTTCTGGGGCTTCACACCTGACTATTTCCAGTATTCAGAGGAGTACTTCAAGGTGTTCCTTTCTGATCCAAAGAATCAGGAAAACCTCAAGTCGGAGTTCTTCATTCCATTGATGGTCGATACACTCATCAAGCAGGGCAAGGCAACTTGCGAGGTTCTCGACACAACATCAAAGTGGTTTGGCGTTACTTATCCAGAGGATCGTCCAGAGGTTGTGGCAAAGCTTGCTAAGCTCCACGAGAACGGACAGTATCCAGACAAGATGTTCTAAAAGAAAAATATGAATATTGATATATTGAGTCCTGAGCAGAGCGAAACTTTGCTCGGGATTTTAAATGCAACAAAAAAGGCCGTTGTAATTGGCCATAAGAGTCCTGATGGCGATGCCCTCGGCTCATGCCTCTCGTGGGCGCGCTACCTTCGCGTGGTCTATAATGTGGAGGCAACAGTAGTTGTGCCTGACCAGTATCCTGACTTCCTGAAGTGGTTGCCAGAATCAGAGACCATTGTCCGTTACGACAAGCATAAGGACGAGGTGCAGAATCTGCTTGATACAGTAGATACAATCTTCTGTCTCGACCTCAATCAGGCAAGTCGCGTCCAGGAACTTGAGGCTCCACTTGTGGCTTCAAAGGCACAAAAGGTGTTGATTGATCATCACCTCTATCCAGATATGGACACAGTCCTCACCGTCTCTCATCCAGAGATGAGTTCCACTTGCGAATTGGTGTTCCGCATTATCTGGCAGTTGGGCGGTTTCGAACAGATGGACAAGAAATGGGCCGATCAGGTGTATTGCGGAATGATGACCGATACAGGCGGTTTCACATTCAACAGCACTCGTCCTGAGATTTTCTTCATCATAAGCCAGATTCTCACCAAGGGCATCGATAAAGACAAGATTTATCGCAATGTCTACAACAACTACTCTGTTTGGGCTGTGCGTCTTCGCGGTTACATTATGGCGCAGAAACTCAACTACTATGAGGACCTGAATGCATCATATTTCGCCATTTCGAAGATGGATATGGAGGAATATCACTATGTGAAGGGCGATGCCGAAGGATTGGTAAATGTGCCTCTTACCATCAAAGGACTGAAACTCAGCATCTCTTTGCGCGAGGACAATGTACTTGAAAACACTGTCTGGGTGAGTCTTCGCTCGGTTGATGACTTCCCTGCCAACGAGGTCGCTGCACAGTTCTTCAATGGTGGCGGTCACCTGAATGCTGCTGGTGGACATCTCAACTGCTCGCTCGATGAGGCTTGCCAGATTGCTCGTCAGGCAATCAAGGCTTGGGCCGACCGACTTCGCAGTTAATGTTCCGAAAAACGGCATTATTCGGCTCTTTGCAGTTAAAAAAACAAAAACCGAAACAATAACATATAAATATGTTACCCGTGGTATTGAGTTATCACGGGTTTTTTGTACCTTTGCAGAGATTATGAATTTTCGGGATATGCCCAATCGATGAGTGTGTCCATTAATGTATAACTTTCGGGTGAATTTTTTTAACCCACATATAAGAATCTTACAAATGAATAAACTTGCCAAAATGGTTATGGCTATCTTTTGTGTAGCATTTGCTGTTGCTTCTTGCAACAAGTATGAGACTTATGCTGACCAGAAGAAAAAGGAAAACAACGCAATCAAAGCATACATTGCTGATCATAATGTGAATGTTATCTCTGAAGAGCAGTT
>DCIM01000002.1:0-480 GCA_002316005.1 Prevotellaceae bacterium UBA1726
CCGAAGCTGCTGCAAAGAAGGCTGCTGAACAGTTGAACTAATGACTTCGGCGGCTAATGGCTATTGGCCGATAGCACGATTGTTTCTTTGAAACACGAAAGCTTACGCACGAAAGTTTTCAACACGAAAATAAAAATAGAGCAGATTTTGCCATAAAAATTTGGTAGAATCTGCTTTATTATATAACTTTGCAGCGCATAAATATTCAATTATTAAAACACATAATGTATGGCAACACCAAAAGTTTACAAAACTAAAGAGGAGTTGATTGAGGCGTTAAAGAAGTCTCTCAACCTGAGAAATGAGTTTGAGTCTCGTGCACGAGCAAGAATGGCTGAAATGAGAGCTGCAGGATTAATAGAGTAAATTATTGATTTATGATAAATATTCCTGTTGCTACCATTAATGAACGTTCACCTTACCAAGTTATTGAAATCGATACTAATGTATTCTTATTCACTAATTGTTACGGTATCAGCT
>DCIM01000002.1:498-3227 GCA_002316005.1 Prevotellaceae bacterium UBA1726
GTAAAATTTGGAGACATCGAATATTATGGTTCTATAATAATTATGAAGTCGCACCCAGAATATGACATCATCGTAGACACTTTCAATAACTTTGTTGAACAATTACTTGAAAAGTTGAATTCTTAGGGTTTTAGTTTATTCATTGAACCTATAGTAATATAAAAAGCCCAGGCAATCGATAAAAAACGACTACCTGGGTATTTTACCTGCGGCCGCCAAAGGCACCAAGTACTACTTCACAGCTACCTCAACGCACTTGAGATCTTTGTCGGCAGAAGAATTGCCATAGAAGACTTCATATTCGCCAAGGAGTGTGCGCATTGAGTTTGTCTTAGCATCGAAGCTCTCGAAAGACTCTGCATCAAGAACAATCTCAGCTGTTGCTGAAGCACCTGCCTTGACATTGACACGAGCATAACCGCGGAGAGACTTTCGTGGACCTTCCGTGTCAGCGGTGCGCTTTACATAGACCTGAACGACCTCAACGCCATCTCGCTTGCCTGTATTGTTTACAGGGATTGAGAGAACAATCTTATCATCTGCTTTTGTCGCATCAAGTTCAGTCTTTGAAGCAGTTGCCTGTCCTACATTGAATGTCGTATATGAAAGACCATAACCGAATGGGAATAGAGGGTCTTCGGTCATATAACGATAAGTGCGACCCTTCATGGAATAATCCTTGAAATCTGGGAGCTGTGATGTTGACTTGTAGAATGTAACTGGAAGCTTGCCAGAAGGATTATAGTCGCCATAGAGAACATCTGCCACAGCACGACCGCCATCTTCGCCTGGATACCATGCCTGAAGAATTGCGTCACAAGACTCTGTCTCAGGAGCAAGTGCCATTGCCGAACCAGAGAAGTTGACAAACACAACTTTCTTGCCTGCCTCATGAAGTTTCTTGAGGAAGAGACGCTGAACAGCAGGGAGTTCGATGTCAGTGCGGTCACCTCCGATGAAACCAGGAAGATCTATTGGCATTTCCTCTCCTTCAAGACCAGCGCTGATACCGCCAGCGAAAATCACAGTTTCGATTCCATTTAGTTTTGCGATGAGAGCATCATAATCAACTGGATTCTCTTCGCCAATATTAACCTTGATGTTTGCATTATAGGTAGGAATGTGAGCCCAACGAATCTCAATCTTATATTCCTTGCCCTTTTCCACTTCAAAGAAATTGCGAGTATCTGTTGTGCGCCAAGTATGTTCGTGAACAAGCGATTTACCATCGACCATTACCTCGAAGTCACTTACTGACTCAACATTGAGCAATACCTTACCGCTCTGCTTTGGACGGAATACCGACTCATATACGCAAGAGAAATGAGTGAGGTTTACGCCAGGAGCAAACTGATGATTACCGAATGTAGTCTCGTTGATTGGAGTAACGCATTGCTTGGTAGCAACAGGATCACCTTCACGAGTAAGATTGTTCCAAAAAGTGCCCTTGAAACCCTTCTTTCCATCAATGCTACACTGATCGTAGAATGATGTCAAGACTTGGTCACGCACAAGTCCACAGCCCTGGAAAGCAACTATCTTGCTCTTGGCAACCTTTGTCTGAATGCCTTCCAACAATGAAGTTGTCTGGTTTGGAGTACCATTGTAGTTACCCCACATAAGAACCTCATCCTCGAAGTTTGGGCCAATCAAAGCAACCTTCTGACCTTTCTTCAAAGGAAGAACATCATTGCGATTCTGAAGGAGTGTCATGGTCTGATGAGCCATTTCAAGTGCTGTCTGTCGATTCTGCTTGCTATTCAAGATCTCAGGACCAAGTTGCGACCATGTATTTAGACTTGGATCATCCATCTCACCAAGTTCGAAACGACCTTCCATAAGACGAATGATATGCAAATCAACATCTTTCTCATCGATAAGACCTGCACGTACTGCCTCAGGAATGCTCTTATAAGCATAGTCAAAACCACACTCTACATCTGTTCCAGCCAAAGCGCCCTTTGCTGCAGAATGAACAGCATCGGTAGAAGACTTGTGTGTCTGCCAGAAATCGGAAACCGCACTACAATCGGAAACCACCATATACTTGAATCCCCAATCATCGCGGAGAATCTTCTGGAGCAAACGAGTGCTACCACAGCATGGTTCGTCGTCCCAACGCTGATATGCACACATCACTTCACGCACATTTCCCTTCTGAACCGTTGCCTTGAATGCCGGCATATATGTTTCCCAAAGATCTCGTGGAGTAACATCTGTGATATTATCAATGTGACGCGAACGCTCAGGGCCTGAATGAACAGCATAGTGTTTTGCACAAGCATAAAGTTTGCGATACTTAGTATCTTCTGGACCTTGCAAACCCTTTACAACTTGCACACCAAGTCGAGAAGTAAGATATGGATCTTCGCCATAAGTCTCTTGCCCACGACCCCAACGAGGATCACGGAAGATATTCACATTTGGTGTCCATACCGAAAGACTGTGGAAACGCTGATCTTCCTTGCCTTCCGACATCCAGACATTATATGCAGCTCGGCCTTCGTCGCTGACTTGCGAGAAAACCTTATAAATCATCTCATCGTTAAAACTGGCAGCCATTCCAATAGGTTCCGGATAAACCGTGACATTATTCATGTTGGCCATACCATGGAGGGCCTCGCTCCACCAGTTAAATTTCTTGATACCCAAACGAGGTACTGCCTCTGAGATATCGAGCATAAGAGTTGCCTTCTCTTCCAAAGTGAGACGAGACACAATGTCTTCGG
>DCIM01000075.1 GCA_002316005.1 Prevotellaceae bacterium UBA1726
GCAAGGTTGTGCTCTACCAACTGAGCTATTTTCGCAATTAGTATGAATTTGCGGTGCGTACGGGACTCGAACCCGTGACCTCCTGCGTGACAGGCAGGCATTCTAACCAGCTGAACTAACGCACCATGTTTCTTGTTTGCGGGTGCAAAGGTACAACAAATTTTTGAAATACCCAAGAATATCTGCAACTTTTTTAGATAATTTTCTGCATTACCCGCGCATTTCGGTATTTTTTTCCATCAAAGAGCCACTCTTTTAGAGCTCCGGAAGTGGAAAAACCGCATTTTTCGAACAATTTCAATGAACAAATGTTATCTTCAGGGACAATGGCATAGAGCATATGAATATGCACAGTTTGCGATGCATACTGCTCGAGAAGTTGCATAGCGAGGGTTGCAATACCGCTGTTTCTGAAGGCTGGAAGTACGGTTATACCGACCTCAGCATGTTGATTTTTTGGATCAAAGGAAGTGAGATCAATTAGTCCTGCAGTTTTGTTGTCGGCAGTTTCTATAATCAATCTTACTTGCTTGTCGGCGAAGATGTCACCCGTTGTCGACATTATATATTGGCGGAGAATATCGCGCGAGTAGGGCATGGATGTGCTTCCAATAGCCCATTCCTCCGTATTATTCTCCACGGAATAGAGCAAATCCAAATCTTCAGGCTCGAGTGCACGAAGACGGATTGATATATCTTTAGTGTCGTATTGCATTGTCGAAAATGACTTCTGTCTGGGTGATAATCTTATGAGTGTTGTTGTCGTATGTGCCAATCGTCACCTGCTCTTGAGGATTCTTTGCGAAAATCTCAAAAATCTGAGCGTAGCTATATGCGTGAACATCATACACCACAACGAGCGGACGATCTTCCGGCAACTTAATGTCGAGATGGCCATTAGGTATTGTGCCAACCGTTCCTTCGAAGAATTCAGCATCCAAACCTTTATATTTGGCAATCTGACGGCATTGCTTAAGCGTGAAACTTGTGCCGATGAAGACATAAACTGGCTGTTTGAATTCAGAGCGTTCACGAAGTCCGATGCTGTCTCTGCAACCTTTCCACGCCATGTTGCATAAGGCGATGCTGGCTTTTCCGAAGATAGCCGCTTTAATTGGTAGGGAGATAACGAACGACATGCTGTCGTAGTGCTTGCGGAAGAACTTCAGCATAGCATCGTAGAAGACATGCACATAGCGGAAAGAAGACTTCTGTGTTGACTCACCCTTGTAATGGAGAATTACCGAAGGTAAGTACCAATTTTCCCATCCCGCTTGAATGAGTCGGTAGCTGAGGTCAATATCCTCACCATACATAAAGAAATCCTCGTCGAGCAAGCCTATTTCATCAAGCGCTTCCTTGCGAAGCATGCAGAATGCACCACTGATAATCTCAATCTGGTGGGGTTCGTCCCACGAAATTCCACTCATATAATAATGGCCGAAACGAGGGCTGTTTGGGAACAAAGAGCAAAGGCCGCACATCTTGTAGAAAGCAGTCATTGGGGTAGGGATACCACGGCGACTTTCACGAGCGTTTGTTCCATCCGATTTGAGCATGCGAACACCCAAACCGCCTGCTTTAGGATGACTATCCATAAAGGCAAGCGTCTCCTTCATTGACTCCTCAGTTACAATGGTGTCAGGGTTGAGAAGGAGTACATATTCTGAGTCAGAGTTCTCGATTGCGCGATTGTTTGCTTTTGCAAAACCGAGGTTATGGTTGCTTGCGATAAGTGTTATCTGCGACCCGAAACGACTGCGGAGATATTCCACCGAACCATCGCGAGAGTGATTGTCAACCACAAAAATCTCGGAGTCAATATCGCGCAAAGCCCAACGCAGAGCAGTTAAACACTGTTCCACATAGTATTTTACATTATACGAGACTATGACAACTGAAAGTTTCTTCACGAATCTGATGTTTAGTTTTTGTCTTCTTCTTCCGTTTCAATGTTCTTCGCTGGATAAACGAAAACATAAGCAATGACGCAAAGGATGGCGAGATAGCCAAACGAAGCGTTCATGAAAAGATGATAGCAGAAGATGTTTGCCAAAGCAGGACCTTCAAGGAGTGCCATTCGCACTACAGGATTCTTCTTTATCATCTTTAGTGCAGCATAGATTGCACCAAGTGTTATTGCTATCAAGGCATACTGGGCATAGAATTCGGGCATTGAACCTTTCTCGAGTTTTCCGTCCAAAACAGGCACAATCTCAAGAAATACAGCAAAGAAAACAATACCTGCGAGTATTGCCCAATATATTATTTTCATAGGATTCTTCATAATCTTTTCTATTTGTTGCTGTCTCCGAAAGGAGTACGGTTAATAATCGAGCGACCAAGGGTCACCTCATCTGTATATTCAATCTCATTGCCGACCGAAATCCCTCGTGCGATAATGCTCAACTTTATGTCATAAGGCTCGAGTTTTCGCGAAATGAAGAAGTTGGTCGTATCACCTTCCATTGTTGAACTCAACGCCAGAATCACTTCCTTAATCTCGCCTTCGGCCACTCTCTCGACAAGCGAATCAATCTCCAGATTGCCAGGGCCTATGCCATCCATTGGCGAGATGATGCCACCAAGAACATGATAAAGTCCGTGAAACTGCATCGTATTTTCAATTGCCATCACATCCTGCACATTCTCAACAACACATACCGTTGTTGCATCGCGATTGGGATTGCTGCATATTGGGCAAATGTCGGTATCGCTTATGTTGTGGCAAACCTGACAGTAGCAAACCTCATGTCGCATTCGGCTTATTGCTTCGGCGAAACCATCCACCTCATCCTCCGAGCGGCGAAGAAGGTTCAAGGCAAGTCGCAAGGCTGTCTTTCGACCCACTCCAGGCAGTTTTGCCAGTTCGCTTACTGCTCTTTCGAGCAGACTTGAAGGATACTGTTGAAGCATTCGCGGATGTTATCTGTCAGTTTATAGTTCAATTTTCTTTAATCATATAACGAAAAAATCAAAGATTTATTGTTATATGCACGATGTTTTGCCGTTTTTTACTCCTCGTAATGCTGACTGTCAAGCGATTTTGGAGCATCAGGATAGCGTCCTTTGTTATACCAACGGATGAAAGATGCCAAGCAAACAATGGTTACAAGTCCACCGATACAATATGAAGTTGTCTCCTGAAGATGCAAGCCTTCAGGGGCAATTACGATATAAGTCGAGCACACCATTGTCATAAACAACGCAGGAATGAGTGTCAGTATGAACAGTTTTTTCTTGCGTGCAAGATAAACGGTAATTGTCCAAAGCGTAAAGACAGAGAGTGTCTGGTTTGTCCAAGCGAAGTAGCGCCAGATGATAGAGAAATCGACGAACATCAGAACAATTGCAATGGCGAATATTGGAGCACAAAGCAACAGGCGACGATAGATCTTATCCTGAGGGAAACGCATGAAATCGGCCGCAATCAGTCGTGCACTACGGAAGGCTGTATCGCCCGAAGTGATAGGAGCTGCCACAACACCAAGAATGGCAAGAACAGCACCAATACTGCCCAACCAAGAATGGCAGATGGCATTAACGATGATGGCAGGATTCACTCCGTGAGCACCATTTTCGGTAAGGGCGTTGAGGAGTTTCTCGTAAGGAGTAGCACCCGCAACACTCAGAGAATCAGCGAATTTGATAGCGGCGGCTGCCCAAATCAACGCAACAATTCCTTCTGTAATCATTGCACCATAGAAAACAGGACGACCGTATTTCTCGTTCTTCATGCAACGAGCCATCATTGGGCTCTGAGTAGCGTGAAATCCGCTTACTGCACCACAGGCAATAGTGATGCAGATACCTGGGAAAATCGGAATTGTGCTGCTTGGATGATGGTTAGAGAATGCCTCTGTAATCTCAGGCAAAGAACCCTCGCTCGCAAAAACGCCATAGAGAACGCCTGCTGCCATGATGAGAAGAGCAAGTCCGAAAACAGGATAAATCTTTCCAATCAACTTGTCAATTGGCAGAAGAGTTGCAAGGATATAATAGCAGAAAATCACGATTGTCCAGAAAGTGATATTGCCAAATGCACCCCACGAAGAAGTCATACTTGACAGCAATCCTGCTGGGGTAGTGGCGAAGACAGTACCAACGAGAATCATCAGTACCATTGAGATGACGCGCATTATGACACGGAAGTTCTTGCCGAGTTCATCGCCCACGATTTCAGGAAGTGACTCTCCGTTTCTGCGAATGCTGATCATGCCCGAAAGATAGTCGTGACAAGCACCACCGAAGATACAGCCGAGTACTATCCAAAGATAGGCCGCAGGACCAAAGAGAATACCTTGGATAGCACCAAAGATAGGGCCTGTGCCGGCAATATTCAGAAACTGAATAAGGAAAACCTTCCATGTGGCCATTGGAGTATAGTCAACACCATCGTTAGAGGTGTAGCAAGGTGTCTGGCGGTTAGGGTCAGAACCGAATGTACGCTCAATGAATGAACCGTAGATGAAATAGCCTGTGAGCAAACACAGGAGAGCAATAACAAAAGATGTCATAATCGCTTATATTTATAACTAAATTTCGAAAATCATGCAAAGGTAGTACTTTTTTCTGATATACGCAAATAAAGTTATAACTATTAGTTATAATTGCGGGCAGTTGATAATATAATATTCTAATCCGCACAAACCAACTACTTTTTGCGAAAAATACTTACACGATTTTTACTGCTTGTCATTTCAGTTAAATGAGGAGGTCATTTCACTTAAATGAGGTGGTCATTCCACTTAAATGAGGCGGTCATTTCAGTTAAATGAAGTCGTCATTTCAGCGTAATTATAACGTCTTGAAATTCAGCGGGTTATAAGGGTGTTTTTGAGAGGTGTTGCAAAAATGACGATTTTTGCCTTTGCGAAAACAATTTACATTCTTTGAATACTAACCCCATGAAAAAGAAGAGGGCTCTGTGCTGACAATTGTCAAATACACAGAGCCTAATGAAAGGAGGAGTGGTACCACCAGGAATCGAACCGGGGACACACGGATTTTCAGTCCGTTGCTCTACCAACTGAGCTATGGCACCATCATGTTTTGCTGTCGTTCAAATTGCTTTTCCCGATTAGCGAGTGCAAAGGTACTACTATTTTTCCATACTGCCAAACTTTTCGGGAACTTTTTTCAAAAAAAGTCGAAAAAAGCGTGGATTTTCGCCTTACACCTTATTTATATATATAAGGGAGAAAACCGAATATCCGATTTTCGCCCCTTTATTGTTTTTTATTTCTGAAGAGGATTCCAACCTTGAGCAAGAAGGTCGAATTCATTTCCATCGCGCGAAATGAGGCGAAGGCCAAGTTCTGGTTTTGTGATATGGCCAATGAGTTTCACACCCTCAATCTGCTGAATTTTCTCATGATCGCCAATAGGAACTGTGAACAGGAGTTCATAGTCCTCACCACCATTCAAGGCACAAGTAGTGACATTCATGCTCAACTCCTCAGCCATAATTGCAGTTTGATAGTCGATAGGAATATTCTGCTCGAAGATGCGACAACCACAGTTGCTTTGCTTGCAGATGTGGTGGAGTTCAGACGAAAGGCCATCAGAGATGTCCATCATTGAAGTAGGGCGTATTCCTGCCTCACGTAGTTTCTGGATAATGTCGCCACGAGCCTCCGACTGAAGCTGACGCTGAAGCAGATACTCCTTGCCCGAGAAGTCAGGTTGGAAATCCTGCAAAGCCTCAAGTGCACGCTGGTCGTTCTTCTTGCGAGCCTCCTCAACCTGCTGATAGTAAACAGCCTTCTCGCGCTCAAGCAACTGAAGTCCCATATAGGCAGCACCCAAATCGCCCGAAACACACACAAGGTCGGTTTCCTTCGCACCATTACGATAGATGATATCCTCTTTCTTAGCCTCACCAATGCAAGTGATAGAGATAGCAAGGCCAGTATAGCTTGAAGTAGTGTCGCCACCAACAATGTCGATTCCCCATTTCTCGCAAGCCAGACGAAGGCCTTCGTAGAATTCCTCCAAATCCTCAACCGTGAAGCGCTTGCTCAAAGCAAGGCTTACAACCAACTGACGAGGAGTTCCGCCCATAGCAAAGATATCAGAGATATTTACCATTGCCGACTTGTAACCAAGATGGCGCAAATCAATATAGGTAAGGTCGAAATGCACACCCTCCATCAGCATGTCTGTTGTCACGAGGACCTCAGAGTCAGGATAATGAAGTACGGCACAATCATCGCCTACACCTTTGATAGTTGCAGGATTGAGTGGGGGAAGATTATTTGTGAGTCGGTCGATAAGGCCGAATTCTCCAAGTTCGGATATTTGCATGATAAAAATGTCTTTGTATTATTTGTCTTTACGAACCAGCACGCTATGACGCGAGTTCTTTACGACATAACTCTTGATGTATTCGTCGAAGTTGGCTTGCTGGTCGAGTTTGAACTCAATATGAATAGGCAACACATAAAGGTTCTTCTTCACTTCATCCGAAAGTCCCTCAATATGGTTCAGTCGAGTAGCATCCTTCTCAGTAATGATTGCCATCTTTGAGCCATTCATCCCTTCGAAAGTCTTGTTTATCTTCTTTATGTCAGAAGCCGAGAACTGATGATGATCAGGGTAGGATAGGGATGTGATGTTTGAAGAATAAGCCGAGAGGTCCTGAATCATCTGCTCAGGAGAGGCAATTCCCGAGATGAGCATTATCTGCTCGTCAGGCATTATTGATGACAGAGGTCGTGTATTGCTGCCCTCGTATGATCGCAACGAATCGTAGGCAATACTTGTGAAGAACAGTTTCTGGTAAGGGCGTAATGCCATAGCCTTTGTCAGTACTCGATAATCCATTGGCTTAAGGCCTTCAGGACATTTAGTAACGATTACCAGATCAGCACGCTCTTTGCCGTCCTTTGGTTCACGAAGACGACCCGCAGGAAGGAGTTTATCGTAGATTATGAGACGATGATAATCGACAAGAAGGATATTAACTCCCGGTTTCACATAACGATGCTGATAGGCATCATCGAGCAAAACAACATCCGTGTCCTTTGTCTCCTCGTCAGAGATTAGGCGGTTGATGCCCTTTACGCGATCAGCATTAACAGCAACATGTATATCCGGGAACTTCTGCTTCATCTGATATGGCTCATCGCCAATCATCGGCATAGTAGTATCCTTGTCTGCCAGAATATATCCCTTGCTCTTTCGCTTGTATCCACGAGAGAGGACAGCCACTTTATGCTTTTCCTGTAGAAGTGAGATTAAATATTCCACATGAGGTGTTTTTCCACAGCCGCCCACGGTGAGATTGCCCACCGAGATGACAGGTGTGGTGAACGAGTGCTTGCGCAACATGCCTATGTCAAAGCACCAGTTGCGAATGCTCACCCCTAAGCTGTAAATCCAGCTCAGAGGCAGCAACCACTCGTTGATTTTTATAAAATCACCTTCTACGGATTTCTTCATTTACTTCACATTCATTATATATGGCATAGAAGCCTGAATTGGCGATTGCTCTGTAGCAGCCTTCATTGAAACGAATGGCAGATACCACTCACCGAGCATCAAGCGCATCTGCTCGTCAAGATAGTTGCCCTTGCTCTTTGACGAAGCATCGAGCAACTGGTCAAACATATCTGGTGCACTTGGATATTCAGAAGTGTAGTATTCGTCAAGCTTTGCAAGTTTTGCAGCCTTAGCAATAGCATCATCGAGCGAACCAAGCTGGTCGACCAACTTAATGCCGATAGCATCCTGGCCAAGCCATACACGACCCTGGGCAATTTCCTCGATGCTCTCAACAGGCTGCTTACGACCGTCAGCAACACGCTTGCGGAAGAGTGAGTAGCCATGGTTGATATAGTTCTGGAACAAATCCAATTCCTCAGCATCAAAAGGACGAGCAAGGAAACCATATACACTCGCACCCATTGTGCTATGCTTGTTTGTCTTCACCTCGTCGAAATGCAACTGAAGCTTCTTTGTCATAAGTTCGCTTGCCTCTGGGATAACACCGAAGATACCAATTGAACCTGTGAGAGTTGTTGGCTCGGCAATGATCCAGTTAGCATTACAACTGATATAGTAACCGCCCGAAGCAGCATAGTCGCCCATAGAAACAACGACAGGTTTCTTTGCCTTGAGGTTTGTTACAGCATGCCAGATTTGCTCAGAAGCATAAGCAGAACCACCAGGAGAGTTGACACGAAGCACTACCGCCTTTACATCATCATCCTTCATGAGTTCCTCAAGGTCCTTCGACATCTTATTGCCGATGATTGAAGTAGAACCCATATTGGTGATGCCAGTAAGTGGAGAGTCGACAATCTGACCAAATGCATAGTAAACAGCAATCTCTTCGCCCTTCTGCTTCTTCTCGCGTACATTCTTCATGTCGCCTACAGAAAGCTGTGAGATAGCGTCATCATCATCAATCTTGAGCAGTTTCTTCACCTCGCCCTTAACCTCATCAGTATAAAGCAAACCATCAACAAGCTTCATCTTCACCAAATCCTCTGGTGTCTGAAGCATTGTCAGATTGTCAGCATAGGTGTTGAGTTCGTCGAGTGAAATCTTGCGACTGTCGCAGATTCCTTGGCTGACAGTTTTCCACAAACCATTAACAAAAGTTGTTACCTGCTCGCGATTGGCATCACTCATGTGGTCTTCTGTGTACTGCTCTGTAGCACTCTTGAACTTACCCACCTTGATAACCTGATAGCGAATACCGAATTTTGCGTAGAGGTCCTTCACAAACATTGTCTGTGTAGCAATACCATGAATATCGACCATACCACTTGGGTTGAGATACAATTTGTCAGCAACGCTTGCCACATAGTATGAACCCTGTGTATACTGATCGGCGTAGGCAACGATGAACTTCTTCGATTTCTTGAAGTCAAGTAATGCCTGACGAATCTCATAAACAGTAGAATAACCTGCTGAAATAGTACCACCTTCAATGTAGATACCCTTTATGTTGTCATCATCTTTAGCCTTCTTGATTGAAGCAAGAATATCGTTGAGTCCGACTTCCGCAATTTCGCCACCTGTCAGACGGCTGATAATGTTTTCATTGCATTGTTCGTCAATAATGCCGTTGAGGTTGAGAACCAAAACGGAATTCTTGTCAACGCTCTTTGTAGCCTCCCCTGAGGCAACCATTCCCACGACACTCATCATGCCAAGTACGGCAAAGAGAATCATTGTTACGAAAATACCGACGATTGTCGCTAATACATATTTTCCAAAATCTTTCATTCGTATATTTTTTAAGTGTAATTGTTTCTTTGACGCATATTTGGCTACAAAATTACAAAAACTTTTTCTATTATACCTTATTAATATAAAGAAAATTTTAGGTGAGTGACATTTTGGCAGATATTTTTCGTTGGCACGAAACTTGAAAAGAGTGGGGCAGAAGGTTAAAATTAAAAACTATAACGATTATGAACATTAAACCATTAGCAGACCGCGTGTTGGTGAAACCAGCAGCGGCTGAAGAAAAAATCGGTGGAATTATTATTCCAGACACAGCAAAGGAAAAGCCTCTTAAGGGCGAAGTTGTTGCAGCAGGTAACGGAACAAAAGACGAAGAGATGATTCTCAAGGCAGGCGATACTGTTCTCTATGGCAAGTACGCAGGTACAGAGATTGAACTCGATGGTGAGAAATACCTCATCATGCGTCAGAGCGATGTACTCGCTGTATTTGAATAAAAAAGCAGATTCATAGAATTTCTAGATTTTCTAGAGCTTCTTGAATTGCTAGTAAATAATCATTTAAAAGGAATAATATTATGGCTAAAGATATTAAATATGATATGGATGCCCGCGATCTTCTTAAGAGAGGTGTCGATCAGTTGGCAAATGCAGTTAAGGTAACACTTGGTCCTAAGGGCCGTAATGTGGTTATCGAGAAGAAATTCGGTGCTCCACAGATTACCAAAGACGGTGTTACCGTTGCTAAGGAAGTAGAACTTGAGGATAAGTTCGAAAACACTGGTGCTCAGTTAGTTAAGAGCGTTGCTTCAAAGACTGGCGATGATGCCGGCGATGGTACAACAACAGCAACAATTCTTACTCAGGCAATCGTAACAGAAGGTTTGAAGAATGTTACTGCTGGTGCTAATCCAATGGACCTTAAGCGTGGTATTGACAAGGGCGTTAAGGCTGTTGTTGATTATATCCAGACAAGTGCTGAGCAGGTTGGTGACAACTATGACAAGATTGAGCAGGTTGCAACTGTTAGTGCAAACAACGACCCAGAAATCGGTAAACTTCTTGCAGACGCTATGCGCAAGGTTTCTAAGGATGGCGTTATTACTATTGAAGAAAGCAAGAGCCGTGAGACATACATTGGTGTTGTTGAGGGTATGCAGTTTGATCGTGGTTATCTTTCTGGCTATTTCGTAACAGATACAGACAAGATGGAGTGTGTTATGGATCATCCATACATCCTCATCTATGATAAGAAAATTAGTAACATCAAGGATTTCCTTCCTGTGCTTCAGCCTGCAGCAGAGAGCGGTCGTCCGCTGCTTGTGATTGCTGAGGATGTTGATTCAGAAGCTTTGACAACTCTTGTTGTGAATCGTCTGCGTGCCGGACTTAAGATTTGTGCTGTAAAGGCACCAGGATTTGGCGATCGTCGTAAGGCAATGCTCGAGGATATCGCAACTCTTACAGGTGGTGTTGTAATCAGCGAAGAGAAGGGCTTGCGTCTTGATCAGGCAACTGTTGATATGCTTGGAACTGCAGAGAAGGTTGTGGTAGGCAAGGATAATACTACTATCGTTGATGGTGCTGGCGACAAGGCTAATATTCAGGCTCGTGTTGCTCAGATTAAGAACGAGATCCAGAATACCACTTCTTCATACGACAAGGAAAAGCTTCAGGAGCGTCTTGCTAAACTCTCTGGTGGTGTAGCAGTACTTTATGTAGGTGCTAACTCTGAGGTTGAGATGAAGGAGAAGAAGGATCGCGTTGATGATGCACTTTGCGCTACTCGTGCGGCTATTGAGGAAGGTGTTGTTGCCGGTGGTGGTACAACATATATTCGTGCTCTTGACGTATTGAAGAATGTAAAGGGCGACAATGCTGACGAGCAGACTGGTATCAATATCGTAGAGCGTGCTATCGAGGCTCCTCTCCGTCAGATTGTTCATAATGCTGGTGGCGAAGGTGCTGTTGTTGTGCAGAAGGTTCGCGAGGGTGAGGGTGACTTCGGTTACAATGCTCGTACTGATGTATATGAGGATTTGCGTAAGGCAGGTATCGTGGATCCTGCAAAGGTTGCTCGTGTAGCTCTTGAGAACGCAGCTTCTATTGCGGGTATGTTCCTCACAACAGAATGCCTCATCGTTGACAAACCAGAACCAGTTCCTGCTCCTCCAATGGGTGGTGCTCCTGGTATGGGCGGAATGATGTAAGAATTGAATTCGTGATATAGCGCGAAATATAATTGATAAGCGGGGAGAACTGGTGTTTTCTCCGCTTTTTGATTGCAAATTTGCCTCATATTTCAGAATTCTTCATTTTCTTGCAAAAAAAGTACATAAAAAATTTGGTTGAATAAAAAGAATATAGTAACTTTGCAACAAACTTAAGGGATTTAAGTCCCGAATTGAAAATGAAATTCGTGAAGAATAAAAATATTTTTGATTTGTTTTAGTAGATTAGTTTTTAAGTAGTTTGTTTTTAAAGGTTGGATGTCGTGAGATATCCGACCTTTTTCTTTTAATTTGTAATTGAAATCATGCTCTTTGTTATGAAATCGTAACTATTTATAAAAATAATCTGTGATTTGTTTGTATTTTGCAAAAAAAATGAGTAACTTTGCAGTCAATTTAATAAAAAACGACCACATTTGCTGTGAGTTCGTAATTTGATAGAGGTAAAATAACGGTAAGCTAAGGCTTATTTATAAGAGAAATAATTCAGGATAATATGAAACATCCATTAAGAAGTGCTGTATGTACAGAAGGACGCCGTATGGCAGGTGCCCGTGCTCTTTGGGTTGCTAACGGTATGAAGCGTGAACAATTTGGCAAACCAATTATTGCAATTGTCAATAGTTTTACTCAGTTTGTTCCAGGTCATACTCATCTTCATGAGATTGGTCAGATAGTAAAGGCTGAAATAGAGAAGCTCGGTTGCTATGCTGCTGAGTTCAATACAATCGCTGTTGATGATGGTATTGCAATGGGACACGATGGTATGCTTTATTCTTTGCCTTCGCGTGATGTCATTGCTGATTCTGTTGAATATATGGTAAATGCCCATAAGGCAGACGCTATGGTTTGTATCTCAAACTGTGACAAGGTGACTCCAGGCATGTTGATGGCGGCAATGCGTCTTAATATCCCTGCAGTTTTTGTTAGTGGCGGTCCTATGGAAGCAGGAAAATACAAAGGCGAGAATGCTGACCTTATTACAGCTATGATTAAGGGTGGCGATTCAACTGTAAGTGATGATGAACTTGCTGAGGTTGAGAATTGCGCTTGTCCTGGATGTGGTGCTTGTTCGGGTATGTTTACCGCAAACTCAATGAACTCGCTGACAGAGGCTTTGGGTATGTCGCTTCCTGGAAACGGTTCTATTCTTGCAACTCATGTAAATCGTGTTCAGCTTTTCAAAGATGCAGCTGCTCTGATTGTTAAGAATGCTTTGGCATATTATGAGGATGGTGATGATTCTGTTCTTCCTCGTTCAATTGCAACTCGTCAGGCGTTCTTTAATGCTATGACTCTTGATATTGCCATGGGCGCTTCTACAAATACAGTTCTCCATCTTTTGGCTGTTGCTCAGGAGGCGGAGGTTGACTTCAAAATGCAGGATATCGATGCCCTCTCTCGTAAAGTGCCATTCCTATGCAAACTCGCGCCAAACTGGCAGAAGTACAGTATTCAGGAGGAGAACCGTGCTGGTGGTATCCTTGGTATTCTTGGTGAATTGGCTAAGGGCGATTTGCTCGACCTTACTTGCAAGCGTGTTAATGGTGCTACTCTTGGTGAAGACATTAAGAAGTATTCTATTACAGGCGAGACTCTTGATCCTGAGGCTGATCGTATCTACCATTCAGCTCCTGCAGGTAAGTTCTCTACAAAGATGGGTTCGCAGGATTCTCGTTGGGAGTCGCTTGATACTGACCGTGAGAATGGTTGTATTCGTGATATAGAGCATGCTTATACAAAGGATGGCGGTATGGCAGTTCTCTTTGGTAACATCGCACAAGATGGCTGTGTTGTTAAGACTGCTGGTGTGGCTCCTGAACTCTGGCATTTCGAAGGTCCTGCAGTTGTTTTCGATTCTCAGGAAGATGCTTGCGAGGGAATCCTTGGTGGCAAGGTGAAGAAGGGCGATTGTGTTGTCATCACTCACGAAGGTCCTAAGGGAGGTCCTGGTATGCAGGAGATGCTTTACCCTACATCTTATATAAAGAGTATGCACATGGGTAAGGAATGTGCTCTTATTACAGACGGTCGCTTCTCAGGTGGAACATCAGGCTTGAGTATCGGACATATCTCTCCTGAGGCTGCAAGTGGTGGTAATATCGGTAAGATTGTTGATGGCGACATCATCGTTATTGACATTCCAAGTCGTTCAATAAATGTTAAGTTGAGTGATGAGGAACTCGCTGCTCGTCCACAGCAACCACTTAAGCGTAACCGAGTGGTTTCTAAGGCTTTGCGTGCTTATGCACAAAGTGTTAGTTCGGCTGACAAGGGTGGCGTTCGTATAATTGATTAAAAATACTAGAATATATAGTTCATATAGAACATATAGAAAAAATACTTAAAATGGAAAAGATTACTGGAGCTGAGGCTTTGATGCGTTCTTTGGAGCACGAAGGAGTAGATGTACTCTTCGGCTATCCTGGTGGTGCGATTATGCCTACCTATGATGCTCTTTATGATCACAGAGAAACTCTCAATCATATCCTTGTTCGTCATGAGCAGGCCGCTGTTCATGCAGCTCAAGGTTATGCTCGTGTAAGCGGTAGGGTAGGTTGCTGTATTGTAACCTCTGGCCCGGGTGCGATGAACACCATTACAGGTTTGGCTGATGCACAGATGGATTCAACACCTATCGTACTTATTTGTGGACAGGTTGGTGCTGCTATGCTTGGTACAGATGCCTTCCAAGAGGTGGATGTTGTAGGTGTTACTCAACCTGTGACAAAATGGAACTATCAGATCCGTCGTGCAGAGGATATTCCTTGGGCTGTGGCTCGTGCTTTCTATATTGCAAAGAGTGGTCGTCCTGGTCCTGTTGTTCTTGACTTCACAAAGAATGCCCAGACTGCACTTTTTGAGTATATGCCTCAGACAGTTAATTTCATTCGCTCATACAAACCTCTTCATCATCCTTCTGAGGATAGTATTAAGGAGGCAGCAAGACTTATAAATGATTCCGTAAAACCATTTATGCTTGTTGGTCAGGGTGTTGAACTTGGTAGTGCATACGATGAATTGCTTGAACTTTGCGAGAAGGCTCAGATTCCTTTTGGCCAGACATTGCTTGGCCTTTCTGCAGCTCCAACAGATCATCCGTTGAATATGGGTATGCTTGGTATGCATGGTAATTATGCGCCAAACTATATGACCAATCAATGTGATTTGCTTATCGCTGTTGGTATGCGCTTTGATGACCGTATCACAGGTAATCTTGACACTTATGCAAAACAGGCAAAGATTATCCATATTGATATTGACCCTTCTGAAATTAATAAGAATGTACAAGTTGATCTTCCATTAGTAGGAGATTGCAAGGAAGTTCTTGCAAGAATTAGCCAATATGTTAATCCTGCAAAACATCAGGCATGGATTGAAGGATTCAAACCTTATGCAGAGAAGGAATACAACAAAGTAATTGAAGGCGCTTTGCATCCAACAGAAGGTCCTCTGCTTATGGGTGAGGTTGTTCGTAAAGTTAGTGAAGCAGCCAATAATGAGGCAATCCTTGTTACAGATGTTGGTCAGAACCAGATGTTCGGTTGCCGATATTTCAAGTTCAAGAAAAGTAAGTCGGTTGTTACTTCTGGTGGCTGTGGTACAATGGGATTTGGTATTCCTGCTGCTATTGGTGCCACTTTTGGCGCTCCTGAGCGTACAGTTTGCATGTTCGCAGGCGACGGCGGTTTCCAGATGACAATAGAGGAACTCGGAACAATCATGGAACAGCAATGTCCTGTAAAGATGATAATGCTCAACAATAACTATCTTGGTAATGTTCGCCAGTGGCAGTATATGTTCTTCCACAAGCGTTATTCATTCACTCCGATGATGAATCCTAATTATGAGAAGATTGCCGAAGGTTATGGCATTCCTTGCCGTACTGTTGTTGAGCGCGAAGATCTTGAAGACGCTATCCGTGAAATGCTTGATACTGACGGTCCATACCTGCTTCAGGTTGCTGTAAAAGAAGAAGATAATGTACTTCCAATGACTCCTCCGGGCGGTAATGTAGATGAGATGCTTTTCGAAGTTGAACAGACAGAAGAACTGCCTAAGGGACTCAAAAAGAACTAAACGAAACGATGGAAGAAGAGAAAAAATATGGTGCCGCAGAATGTGGTGATTGCAATACATGTGGCAAATGCGATGAGATGACTCAGCAGGATGAAACTTCTGAATTTGATGCGGCTGTGCGTGCAGCAGCTTCTAAAGAGCGTAATTCTTTCGAGAAGAATCTTACTCGTGTGTTGAAGTCGCAGGCTTACGATAATGCCAATGCCATGCAGTCAGCACCACAGCACGAAACGTTCAAGCGTAATGCGGTAGCTCGTCCTGTTACTCCAGAATATGAGGGTGCACAACTCAATCATGACGGTTTGTCGCTTTATACTCTTATTATCTATTCAGAAAACTTTGCCGGTATTCTGAATCAGATTACGGCTGTGTTTACGCGTCGACAGGTAAATATCGAATCGCTTAATGTATGTGCGAGTTCAACTCCTGGTGTACATAAGTATACCATTACCTGTTACTGTAAGCCTGATATGGCTGAGATGCTTTGCAAGCAGATAGAGAAGAAGATAGATGTTCTTCAGGCTAACTGTTTCATTGATGATGAGATATTCATTCTCGAGACATCTCTTTTGAAACTCTCAACACCAAATGTAATCGCAAATCCAGAGGTAAGTCGTGTGATTCGTCGTCATGATGCGCATATCGTTGAGGTAAACCCAACATATACTATTGTTGAGAAGACTGGCATAACAAATGATGTGATAGGTCTTTTTGATACATTGAATGATCTTGACTGTGTTCTTCAGTTTGTTCGTACTGGTCGTATTGCAGTTACAAAGTCATGCATCGAACGCCTTGATCAGTATCTTACTAAGCGCGAGGCGGAAAAGAATAAGGCATAGCCCTTAAATAGATAGAAGTTACGGATATATGGAATTACCAAAAGTAGGACGCTACAAAAACCTTGCCGAACCGTTCCATTGTGATGTAAACAAGGAATTGTTCATTGGTCATCTTGGAAATCATCTTCTTAATGCAGCTGATTTCCATAGCAACGACCGTGGTTTTGGCATGGTTTATCTCCAGACAATTCATAAAACATGGGTTTTGTCGCGCCTTGTTATTGAAATGGAGGAGATGCCTCGTATCTACGATGAGTTCTATGTGGAAACTTGGGTAGAAAATGCCCTTCGCTACTTTACGAATCGTAATTTCCGTGTTGAGGGAAAAGATGGTAAGACACTTGGTTATGGTCGTTCCGTTTGGGCAATGATTGATACCGATAGTCGTCAGCCGACAAATATCTTTGATGTTAGAGATGGCGAGATAGAAAAATGGGTGGAAACAGAGAAAGTCAATCCTACCACTCGTCCTTCTCGTGTTAAGATGTCACAAGACGCTATTCTTGTCGGTGAATATGTAGCTCGTTATAGTGATGTAGATATTAATGGCCATGTTAATTCTGTGAAGTCGATTGAACATGTACTCGATCTTTTCCCAATGGAGAAGTATCAGACTCATTTCATACGTAGATTCGACATCGCCTATGTTGCTGAGAGCCATTCGGGCGATACACTTCGCTTCTACAAAGAGGCTGGCAACGAACAAGAAGAGTGGCTTATAAAAATAAATAAGGTGAATGCTGACGGCACAGAGACAGAATGCGTCCGCTCTATGGTTCACTTCGTAAAGAGATAATACAAGTTTTATATTTAATACATTAAAAAATTATGGCAAAGATGAATTTTGGTGGCGTTATCGAAGAGGTAATGACCCGCGAAGAATTCCCACTTGAGAAGGCTCGTGAGATTCTTAAGGATGAAACAATTGCAGTTATCGGTTATGGTGTACAGGGTCCTGGTCAGGCTTGTAACCTTCGTGACAATGGCTTCAATGTTATCGTTGGCCAACGTCAGGGTAAGACCTACGAGAAGGCTGTAAACGACGGTTGGGTTCCTGGTGAGACATTGTTCTCAATCGAGGAGGCTGCAACAAAGGCTACTATCGTTATGTGTCTGCTTTCTGATGCAGCAGTAATGTCTGTATGGCCAACACTTAAGACTTGCCTCAAGCCTGGTGATGCTCTTTATTTCTCACATGGTTTTGCAATCACATGGAACGATCGTACAGGTTGTGTACCTCAGGAGGATATTGATGTTATCATGGTTGCTCCTAAGGGTTCGGGTACTTCACTCCGTACTATGTTCCTCGAGGGTCGTGGTTTGAACTCTTCATATGCTGTATATCAGGATTACACAGGCAAGGCTCTTGATCGTACACTTGCGCTCGGTATCGGTATTGGTTCTGGTTACTTGTTCGAGACTACATTCCAGCGTGAGGCAACTTCTGACCTTACTGGTGAACGTGGTTCTTTGATGGGTGCTATTCAGGGTCTTCTCCTTGCTCAGTATGAGGTTCTCCGTGAGAACGGCCACACTCCATCTGAGGCATTCAACGAGACAGTAGAGGAGCTCACACAGTCGCTTATGCCTCTTTTCGCTCAGAAGGGTATGGACTGGATGTACGCTAACTGTTCTACAACAGCTCAGCGTGGTGCTCTTGATTGGATGGGTCCTTTCCATGATGCATGCAAGCCAGTTGTTGAGAAGCTCTATGCTTCTGTAAAGTGTGGTAATGAGGCTCAGATCTCTATTGATGCTAACTCAAAGCCAGACTATCGTGTTGGTCTTGAGAAGGAACTCGCTGCTCTTCGTGAGTCTGAGATGTGGCGTACAGCAGAGACTGTTCGTCAGCTTCGTCCTGAGAACAACTAATTCATAAGAAGTTAAAAAACTTCAAATAGAAGGGTAGGTAACCATAAGGTTGCCTACCTTTTGTTTTTTTATTTGTACTTTTGCATATCAAATAATATTATATGAAATTGCGTAGTTTTTTCTCTCTATTATTCTTTGCATGTGTATCTGTTGTTGATGCTCAGACTCTCAACGCAATCGACTTTGGGCTTGTTCCAAATAATCAATTACAAGATGCTTCACCAATCCTCAGGCAGATGTGCGACTCTGCCCGTGTGCTGTCGCAAAAGGGCAAGAAGGTAAAGATTCAGTTGGAGAAGGGAAAGTATTATTTCCATCCAGATAAGGCGAGCGAGCGTGTTTATTACGTCTCTAATCATGACCAGCCAAATCCAAAGAAGGTGGGTATTGCATTAGAGAACCTTAAGAATGTCACTTTCGAAGGAAATGGGGCTGACTTGCTTTTCTATGGGCAGATGATGCCAATGTCGCTTGTCGGCAGTACTGATTGCACTCTGCGCAACTTCAGCATAGACTTTGTCACACCTCATCTTGCTCAGGCTGAGATAGTGGCAAACGATGGCCAGAGCATCTCCTACAAGATGGCGTCTTGGGATAAGTGGGAAATAAAAGACAGCGTACTCTATTATAATGGCGATGGTTGGCGTTATCATGCCGATTGGGCTATAGCATTTGATGGCGAAACGAGACACCTTATCCCTGAAACATCTGATTTGTATGTCGTAACTAAGCATCTGACAGAAAAAGACGGCATTCTAACTGCAAAAGGATGGAAAGACAATCGCTTGACTGTCGGCACTCGTTTGGCTATGCGTACATGGAATCGTCCGGCCCCTGGATTGTTTATGGCTGATGATATTCGTACAAAAATCAAGAATGTGAAAATGCATTACGCGGAAGGTATGGGTCTTCTTGCTCAGATGTGTGAAGATATTGATATTGATGGGTTCTCTGTTTGTCTACGTGGAGATGACGATCCTCGATACTTTACCACTCAGGCTGATGCGACACATTTCTCTGGTTGCAAGGGATTGATTCGCGAACGCAATGGTTTGTATGAAGGAATGATGGATGATGCCATAAATGTTCATGGAACATATCTGAAGGTAGTCGAGCGTGTTGACGACCATACTTTAATTGGCCAGTATATGCACGAACAGTCATACGGATTCCGTTGGGGAGAGGTCGGCGATACTGTACAGTTTATTCAGTCGAACACCATGGAACTGACAGGTGGAAAATGTCATATTAGCAAGATTTCCCCTATAGACAAACAGATAAATCAAGGCGTTACTCAATTCTGTATAACTTTCACAGAGACAATACCTTATGATGTGAATCCAGATTGTGGCGTGTATGGAATTGAGAATCTCACATGGACACCTCGGGTGATTTTTGAGAATAACATAATTCGTAATAACAGAGCTCGAGGTTCATTGTTCAGTACCCCAAGAAAAGTTATTGTACGCAATAATCTGTATGACCATACAAGTGGTTGTGCTATACTTCTGTGTGGCGATTGTAATGGATGGTTTGAGACAGGTGCATGCCGTGATGTGCTCATTGAGAAGAATCGCTTCATTAATGCCCTTACGATGCAATTTCAGTTCACCAATGCTGTTATTTCCATCTATCCGGAGATTCCTGATCTTAAACATCAGCAGAAGTATTTCCATAGTGGTATTGTGATTCGCAATAATCTTTTTGAAACTTTCGACCGTCCATTGCTTTATGCGAAATCTGTTGATGGATTGAAATTCGTTGACAACAAGGTTGTTTTCAATCATGATTTTGAACCAATCCATTGGAATAATCATTGTTTCTGGTTGCAAAGGGTGAATAACTTTGATTTGAAAGGAACAAAGGTCGTTGGTTCTGACGAGGACATTGAAAAGGATGTGGTAACATATATAGAATTACCACAGTAAAAGCTCTTGCAAAAGTCAACAAATGATACGACAGATATTACTTTTCATTTTTGTTGCTTTTGGTGTGCTACCAATTTCAGCAAAGGAGAAAGTGAGTCAGGCAACACTTGATTCACTCTTCGAAGTTGGTGTGGGTATAGCCGAGCATGGAAGATTTGACAAGAGTAATGCCTATCTTGAAGCCTTGACCAAGGTATATAAGATGCCTTTGGTATTCAAATACAAGATATATAGCCGAATTGCAGTAAACTATAACCTTGCTGGCGATTATCAAATGATGTACAAATATCTCAGCAAGTTCCGTTCTAAGGAAGAGTTGGCGCATCTGTATCCACTTACTCTTCTTCCAAGAGAGCAGATAGAAAGAAGTTATTACGATGTGACTGTACCATTTACAGTTGATTCTCTTTATAACGAGAAGAACTTTGGAGGATGCGAGATTAGCATTCCTGTTGAGATTGACGGTAAGGAGGAGATGTTCGTCATGGACAATGGAATGACAAAATATTCCACAGTTACAGAGAGTTTTGCCCAAGAACATGGCATCCGCCCGATAGGATATAACGGACAAACCTTTGGCACAATCAATGAGAGCTCTATGTGGCTTGGTATTGCCGATTCTATTAAGGTTGGGCGTTTGGTAATAAGAAATCTGATATTCTGTGTCGTTCCTGATGATAATATAACAAGTTCTGTATTGAATTACAATGCATATCTTGGTGCAAATTTCTTTCGTCTGGTAGGAGAGATGGTTTTTGATAATCGCCGACGAACAGTAACCTTCCCATTCATTCAACGGCCTCACCAATCAAACATGACGATAAATGCCCTTGGTGAACATTTTGCTGAAGTTGAACTTGATGGAAATAATCTATTGTTTCATTTTGACCTTGGTTACACTCAGACGAGCCTGACTTCAAACTATTACCAGCGATTCAAGACTGACATTGAGAAGAGTTGTCGTGCTGGTGCTGCTGTCGTGGGTGGAGTAGGAGGTACTAACACAATATTGGTGTATTACAAGAAACACCCGACTATATATTTCAATGGCGTCGCCTTCATGCCTCCGACAGTTCTGATTAATACTGTACGAGATCATAATGAAGGAAGTGAATACGGTAAATTGGGCAATGACTTCCTTTTGTCATATCGCAGAGTGATTCTTAACCTTCAGCAGATGTATATGATGGTAGAATAGTTCTTTACGCGCGTACATTAATAAATACAGCATAACCTAATTAGAAGGCTATGCTGTATTTTTTATCAGAGTATAAGCTTATGCTTTTTAGAGGGTAATCTCTCCGGCAAGCGATTTGTTCAGCTTATGGCGAATAATCTCCGGATCATCGTAGAGTGCTTGTAGGTGCATCAGCTTTGTTACAGCTGCTTCTACAGTACTGTCGTAACCGCTCACAACGCCTGCTTCCTTTAGATGATGACCTGTGTCGTAGCGTCCCATTTCCACTCTGCCGGCAGCACATTGAGTAACATTCACAATCGTAACACCCTTTTCTGTAGCCTCATGGAGAATCTTTTGTAGCCAAGGTTGCTGAGGAGCATTTCCACTACCAAAACTACGCATGACGATACCGCGAAGAGCAGGTACTGTCAGGAGATTGCAGATGAGCTTTTCCTGAATGCCAGGGAAAAGGCTGAATACAATGACATTTGGATCCATGTCAGGATGAACAATCAGCGGTTTGTCGTAATCAGGCACCAAGATATGGTGGTCGTGATAAACAAAACTAACGCCAGCATCGCAGAGATGTGGGAAGTTATAAGAGTCGAAAGCCCTGAAACCATCAGCATTCTTCTTTGTACTTCTGTTTCCTCTAAGCAAGCGACCAGAGAAGTAGATACAAACCTCTGGCACCATTGGTCGGCCATCCTCGTTGCGTGCCGAAGCAAGCTCAATACTTGTGATAAGGTTTTCTTTTCCATCAGTACGCAACTGACCGATTGGAAGTTGCGAACCTGTAAGAATTACCGGCTTTGTAAGGTTCTGGAGCATAAACGACAGAGCTGAGGCTGTATATGCCATTGTGTCAGTACCATGAAGAATCACAAAACCATCATATTGCTCGTAACGCTCGGCAATGATTTTCACCAATCGCTTCCATAGTTCAGGTGACATGTCGCTTGAATCGATAGGAGGGTTGAATTGGTACACATCAATGTCGGTCTTAATATAGCGGAACTCTGTTATGCTCTGTCGCATCTGGTTGAAATCCAGAGGCTCGAGAGCACCCGTCACAGGACTTTTGCCCATGCCGATAGTACCACCTGTGTAGATTAAAAGAACCTTATTTGTCATAATTCGTTATCTTCTTTCTAATAATACCACATTCTCAACATGAGGAGTGTGAGGGAACATGTCAACAGGCTGGACAGCAACAACCTTGTAGTCGGCGTCCATCAACTGGAGGTCGCGTGCCTGGGTTGCAGGATTGCAACTTACATATACAATACGCTTTGGCTGTGCTCCAAGAATTACATTTATTACATCAGGATGCATACCTGCTCGAGGTGGGTCGGTGATGATGACATCCGGACGACCATGCTCTGCCACAAAGTCTTCGGTGAGGATGTCCTTCATGTCGCCAGCATAGAATAATGTATTCTCGATATTGTTTACCTGACTGTTAATCTTTGCATCCTCAATAGCCTCTGGCACATATTCAATACCAACAACTTTGCGAGCCTTCTTTGCTACGAAGTTGGCAATCGTTCCAGTACCTGTGTAGAGGTCGTAGACGAGTTCATTGCCTGAGAGGTTGGCAAATTCGCGAGCTACGCTGTAAAGATGGTATGCTTGTTCGGTATTTGTCTGATAGAAACTCTTAGGCCCAACCTTGAACTTCAAATCTTCCATCAACTCGTAGATGAAGTCTGTGCCGTAGTAGGTGTTTACATCAAGGTCGCCGAAGGTGTCGTTGCACTTAGGGTTGTAAACCCACAGCAAAGAACTAATCTCTGGGAACTCTGTATGGATGGCTTCAAGAACCGACATCGCAGTTTCATGGTCAAACTGACTCATTGTTGCAACCTCTTCAGCAACAGCCTCTTTGTTGTTCTGAATCTGCTCTTTAGGACCAAACTGAACGATGAGCATCCACTCGCCACTCAAAGAATTACGCATCACGAGGTCGCGCAACAATCCATGCTGTGCACGAAGGTCGTAGAAGGTAATGTCGTGAGCCTTGGCATATTCGCTGATGAAGTTGCGAATGCGGTTGTTGAGGTCGTCCATGAGATGGCACTTGCTTATTGGCAACACCTTGTCAAAAGCACCGGAAATGTGGAAACCGATACTTGGTTGGAAAGGAACACCCGCCTTCATCTCCTCGTCTGTGAGCCATTGCTTGCTTGAACAACCGAAATCAAGTTTGTTGCGGTACTCGAAAGTCTTCACCGAACCAAGAATCGGCTGACATTCTGGCAGTTCGATATGACCAATGCGACGCAACTGTTGCATCACTTGGTTCTGCTTGAATTTCAACTGTTCCTCGTAAGGCAGATTCTGCCATTTGCAACCGCCACAGATGCCGAAATGGGCACATTGTGGTTTGATTCGAAGAGGACTCTCCTCAATGAAGCGCGCTATGCGAGCCTCGCAGAATGAGTGCTTCTTGCGAGTCACCTGCAAATCGACAACATCGCCCGGAACAGCCCATGGCACAAACACAACCATATCATTGACGCGAGCGAGAGCCTTGCCCTCAGCAGCAATATCCGTGATGGTTACATTTTCAAGTATTGGTAGAGATTTCTTTTTTCTTCCCATATCTTATTCAACAACTTTACTCATATTAAACTCAGAAATCTTTCCATTAGGATTGACCTTCGCCTTGATTCGGAATTTGTTTTCGGTAGTACCGGTAGCCTTCTGCACATCTTGTGTGGCAGAGAATGTCACATAGAACTCATACTCACCATTGCCCACCTCTTTCTTCTCAATCTTGTAGTCGTCAATGATGTGCCAGTTGAGGTTCATCACATCTTCTTTCCAGAGTTTCTTCATGAAGCGGATGACATCACTCTTATCAGCGTCAGTCTTTCCGAGGAATGTTGATAGGAGAGAGTTTACCGTTGTAGTAAGGCGGTTCTCGTCCTTCGCGTTCACACTTTGGAAGAATGTCTTGAAGATGGTGCTGATCATCTGTCGTTCTTCTGGCTGAACGATCATTGCACTCAAAACCTTTATCAGTTCGTTGGCATCGTTCACGAAGTCGCCATTTGGATGACCTTCGAGGTATGATTTCAAAGCATCTGTAGTATTGGCATCCTTTGCCGAAGCCCAGTCAATGGAGTCAATCATCTCAACTGCAGTCTGTGCATGCTTCGTACCTGGATATGTGTCAGCGTAATGCTGAAGAGCCGCACGCGAATTGCTTATGACGGCATCATTCCAATCGCGTTCAACCTTGTTCAATGCCGACAGATGAGCCTGAATAGAATCACGATATTCACGAGGTGCATCACGATATGTATCGAGGTATCCCTGCAATATGTTTGGGTCGTGACTCTTCATCGCTAATTCGTACTGTGCCCTCTGTTCTTCTGTTTTTGCCTTGTAGTAGAAATAGAAAACCACTCCACATACAGCAATGGCGAACAGAAGTGAGAACAGTAGAACTTCCCAATGACTGCTCTTCTTCTGTGGTTGCTGAGCAGGAACATTTGCTTGCGACCTTGTAGGCAACTGACCATTCTGGCCGTATGTATTGTGCTGAGCAGTATAATGACCAGCTATCGGATAACCGCAATTAGGACAGACAGGAGCTTTGTCGCTTACCTCTCTACCGCACTCAGGACATTTTATCAACATATTCTTCTTTTTATCTTAATTATTATCCTAACTCCCTTCCCTTTAGGGAGGGGCTGGGGGTAGGCTACCTTTTTCTGTTAGACCGTCTGAACCTTATCTCTCGCAAACCGTGATTGCCCATGAAGCGACTCTTGTCTACATTGCCTTTCACTCCGTTGATGCGACCTTTTCCTGTGTATTGCCACATAGTGATGTCGCGTCCGTCGATGAGAACTGGTTCACGTTCAGTATATTGTGCAATCATTATCTTATAGTCGTCAATAAGTCCACCACTCAGGTAATGATCGTAGAAGTTTGCTCCTGTGTAGAGAATCGGTTTCTGATGATAGTATTCTTCAACGAGATTGAGGAATGTCATCAACGAGTCGATGAAAACCGAGTCCTGCAAGCCCGATTTTGTCTCAATGTCAATCATCGGAATGATATCCTGGTCGTCGGGACGGCATTGAGCCGTGAAGTTTGCAAGTTGCAGATGGAGTGGGGTCTTAGGGCGGAAGAAATGGTAGGAACCCACCTTCAAACCGTTCGCCTTAGCCAATCGTATGTTATCCGCGTATTTGTTGTCTATGTTGTCGCCACCCTCAGTTGCCTTCAGGTAGACATAAGCCATCTTCTGGTTGTTTCCCACAGCCTCCCAGAACACCTCACCTTGATAGTGGCTGAGGTCAATGCCGTGGATATGCTTGCAAGTATCCTCACATTGCTCGTAAAGCCAACTGTCCTGTGCGAACGCCGGAACGGCAAGAATGAGGAGAGATATTATTGTGAGTATTCTATTCATATTTTGCAAAGTTACGAAAAAAATCGTGTTTATCGAACTTTTAGTAAGTAATTTATAAATTATTTACTATTGTCTTGTGGTTACCGCGTTACATTTTGCTATTTTTTTATGCTAAAGGAGTCAAAATTCATTTCAGTTAAATCACCTCGTCATTTAAGTGGAATGACAAAGAGGTTCTTTACTGATTGCAAAGTTACGACTATTTTTTGATACCTGCAATAGTTGTCCCGCGGCTTGAAACGTGTTTTCCCACGGTTTGTGATTTGTCTCTGTAAAAAGAGAAAAAGTAAAAAAGGTAAAGAGTAAAGAGTAAAGTCGATGGAATTGCAAAAGTGCAAATCATTCCTTAGTTCTTCTCACCTTAATAATTAGTATTTATTATTAGTATTATATAGTATTATATTATTATATTAATAATCGCGCGCGATATATATAAATATATATCGTTCTTTACTATTCATTACAATTATCCTATGTGCAAAGTCAGTTTGCTTCGAGTTTACTCTTTACCTTTTTACCTTTTTATTCCTCAATAGTGTCGAGGCGGGTCTTAAGACGGCCAATGAGGATGCTGGCGTTTTCGAGAGGTGCATATTCAAAATAGGTGATTCCACGGTTGTGTTTCTCTGCCTTGCGTTCCATGATGCATTGGCGCATGACAAGGGCAGCCTTCTGGTCAACCTTCTTGACAAATGGCACTTCCTCTGCTTTGAAGGCAAAGTTGGTGATAAGAATACTACCCACTAACTGTGCCACTTTAAGCATCTGCATCTCCTTGAGCCACTTGTCGACTTTGGCATAATCCACCTTCTCGCCCTTAATGCGGATATAGTTTCCCAACTGAATTATGAGTCGGGTAGAGGTTCCGTTATTAAGCATGGCCTGACAGTTGGCAATGATGATATTGAAGAGGTCGAGCGACTCCTTTGAATAATCCTCTGCCTTGCGCTCAAGAGTGTGAATCTTTGTCAGTTTCTTGTTCAGAATCGAACTGGTCATTTCCAGATGAATACTCTCGCCCGAAGCCTCGCTTGCCAGTTTATGAACCTTCTCGCGAAGTGCCTGTGGCATATTGAAAGTATTCTCGTATTGCTGATTCTTTATCGCACGCGAAGCCACAGAGATGACATCCTGTGTCTCAACAATCTCAATGAGACGGTTCCATTTGAATGCCGACATAGGCTCAAGTTCCACATATTCGTTGAGGGCACCCGAGCGCATCATCTTGAAGAAGTTGCGTGTTATGATATCAATATTTGCCATTGTTTTATGAATGCTTTGCCAGAGGTTATGAATATTTCCTTGGATATCTGAACAGGATGGCAGCAAGTGCAAACAATCCCATTGTCATTGGATAGTAGAGATAAGGAATGATTTCTATAGGGTTCAGTTCTGCCAGTCCTGCTGCTATGAGCATCTGTGCACCATAAGGAATCAAGCCTTGCATGAAACACGAGAATGTATCGAGGATACTTGCCGCCCTACGAGGGTCGACACCATATTTCTCGGCAATCTGTCGCGAGATATCACCAACGGTCAAGATGGCGATTGTGTTGTTAGCTGTACAGATGTCAACCAATGCAACGAGTATGCCCATTGACAACTCTGCACCACGAGCACCATGAATCTTTGCAGTCATTTTCTCGATGATATAGCGAATACCGCCCGCCTCTGAAATCATTGCCAGCAATCCAGCTGCGAGCATTGTAACAATGATGAGTTCGCTCATGCCAAGAATTCCTTCGCCCATGGCAGCCATAAGGCTGTAGATGTCGTAACTGCCGTCTATCAATCCGATGATACTGCAAATGACGATACCCAAAGCCAGCACAGCCATCACATTCAACCCCACAACTGCTGTGACCAGTACAACGAGATAAGGTAGCACCTTCCAAGGACTGATGTCGTTTGTGGCTTCTGGGGAGGCAATGCTCTGACCTATAATAATGTACAGTATGCAGATGACAATTGCTGCAGGTACAACAATAAATACATTCACCTTGAACTTATCGCTCATCTTGCAACCTTGTGTCTTTGTTGCCATAATCGTTGTGTCGGAGATGAACGACAGGTTGTCGCCAAAGAAAGCACCACCTACCACTACGGCAGTAAGGAATGCCACACTTTCGCCTGTCTGCGAGGCCAATCCTGCAGCAATAGGAACAAGTGCAACGATAGTACCAACACTTGTACCAATGGAAAGGCTGATGAAGCAAGCGGCAATGAACAATCCCGCCAGAATCATGTTACTTGGCAGAATATGCAATGTGGCAGCAACAGTAGCGTCAATGCTTCCCATACCTTTTGCCGATGATGCAAATGCTCCGGCAAGGATGAATATCAGGAGCATCATCATTATGTTGCTCGTGCCGGCACCTTTGCAGAATATGTCAACACGCTGTTCGAGTGTGCCGTTTCCTGTAACGATGATTGCATAGATGCTTGTCACAAGGAATGCGACAGTAATAGGCACCTTGTAGAAATCGCGTGCAATGACGGATGTTACAAGGTAGAGCACAATGAATACAATCAATGGCGAAAGGGCGATAATTCCTTTTTTATTGTTCATTT
>DCIM01000033.1 GCA_002316005.1 Prevotellaceae bacterium UBA1726
GATGATTGACATTATTGAACCTGCTGACATTGGTTTACTTGAACTTCTCAATGCGCGAATGATTGCGTAGATAGGCAAACCGATGACGAACAATCCCGCAACCAATCCAAGCCAGAGGAATGGTGAACTGTAATTCATCAGTTCTGGTAGGAATTCTGTCTCAGGGAAGATTGACAGCAGGGAAGGGGCAAAGTCAAATGTCAATGCTGTCATCAGTACAAGTCCGAATACGATTGCCAAGAATCCAAGGAACAATGGTAAGAGTAAGAATGCCAATATGACGCCAAAGATGAGTCTAAGGCATCCGCCGTTATTGTTTACAGGCCTGGGACTTTGAGGTTCTTGTTCCTCAATGTCGCTCACAATCTGCTCCTTCAGTGTCTCTGGATTCACTTCCTGTCCCTTCATACGGATTTTGTCCTCTGGAGTCTTTGCCTCAGGAACAACAATCCACAGGATGATATATGCCACAGGGATGAAGATATGGAGGAAGTTTGGCATCCACCAATGTGAGGTGGCAGAGTTGAAAAGCAATGCCAAGAGCACTACGCCAATACGCCATACTACTGGATCACCACCTATATATTCTGCTAATCCCGAGCACACACCACCAAGCATCTTATCTTTCGTGTCGCGATAGAAACGGCGGTTGCGTACATGGTTCTTCACCTTGTCGTATGTTTTGCCAGCAGCCTTTCCTGCATCAGAAGCAAACTCGTTGAATCGCTCCTGGAAGTCATTCTTGCTTTCCTGACCTTCGTTCTTGTTGTATTCTTCTCCCTCTGTATTGTTAGTGCCGTTTGTATCTTCGTGGATTGTAGATTCATCGGCAATATCGGCTGGATTGCCAATCTTCTCGATAATCTCCTTCACCATCTCAATGTTTACGGCATCACGACCATTCTGCTTCTGTTCCCAAAGCAATTCTGCTACACGATGCTCAATGTCATCTGCTATGTCTTCGTCACCTTCCTGACTGAAATAGCGCTTCATGCTGTCAAGGTAGTGCTCAAGCAACTGATATGCGTCTTCATCAATCGAATAGATTGTTCCGCAAATGTTTATTGAAATATTCTTTTTCATAATAATGATGTTTTTTTCTTTGTTAATGATTCTGTAAGATGCTCACTGTTCTTGCAATCTCGTTCCAACCTGCATCCAGTTGGCTAAGCGCCTCCATGCCTTCGGCGGTCAGAGCATAGTACTTACGCGGTGGACCTTGAGTGCTTTCCTGCCATTCGTAGGTCAGGAGTCCGTCCTTTTTCAATCGGTTAAGCAAAGGGTAGAGCGTGCCTTCAACCACAATCATCTCAGCGTTTTGCAACTGAACAATGATGTCATTGGCGTAGGATGGTCCTTTGCGAAGAAGCAAAAGGATGCAGTATTCGAGCATACCCTTGCGCATCTGTGATTTAGTGTTGTCTATTGCCATATACCTTATTTATATTATATAGGGAGTTCAACGGCCTCATTTCCATTATCCTTGGATAGAGTTGTTTGCGTTGTAAATGCCCTTTCTGTTTATTTGACGCTGCAAATATACCAATTATAAGGTACTATGCAATGCAAAGTACTAAAGAATTAACTTAAATTAAAGATTTAGGCGTGTTTTTCGTTGCTTATTGTGGTTAAATGAGTAGAAAAGACACAAAAATGGCGACATTTGAATGCCGCCACTTCTTTTATTCTATGATAGGGTAGGAGTTACTCTTCCTTCAACTTAGCCATAATCTTCTGCTCGAGTTCCTCGCAGAGTTCAGGGTTGTCCTTCAGCATAGCCTTTGCTGCATCACGACCGTTACCGAGTTTTGTATCGCCGTAAGAGAGCCATGCGCCACTCTTCTTGATAACACCCTTGTCAACACCGATGTCGAGAATCTCGCCAATCTTTGAGATACCCTCACCAAAGGCAATCTCGAACTCAGCCTTGCGGAAAGGAGGAGCAACCTTGTTCTTCACAACCTTTACCTTTGTCAGTTTACCGAGGATAGTCTCGCCGTCCTTGATAAGTGAACCAGGGCGGATGTCAATACGAACAGAAGCGTAGAACTTCAGAGCGTTACCACCAGTTGTTGTTTCTGGACTACCGAACATAACGCCAATCTTCTCGCGCAACTGGTTGATGAAGATACAAGTTGTGTTTGTCTTCGAGATGGTTGAAGTCATCTTGCGAAGAGCCTGACTCATCAGTCGTGCGTGCAAACCAACCTTGTTCTCGCCCATATCGCCTTCAATCTCTGCCTTTGGAGTGAGGGCTGCTACAGAGTCGATAACAATGATATCAACAGCAGCAGAGCGAATGAGCTGATCAGCAATCTCAAGTGCCTGCTCACCATTGTCTGGCTGCGAAATCCAAAGTTTCTCAACATCAACACCGAGTTTCTCAGCATAGAAACGGTCAAATGCATGCTCAGCATCGATGAATGCAGCAATACCGCCCTGCTTCTGGCACTCAGCAATAGCATGGATGGCGAGAGTTGTCTTACCTGATGACTCAGGACCGAAAATCTCTACGATACGGCCTTTTGGATAACCGCCTACGCCGAGAGCGATGTCCAAACTGATACTACCAGTAGGAATGACATCAACATTCTCAACCTTGTCTTCACCGAGTTTCATGATTGAACCCTTGCCAAAGTCCTTTTCTATCTTTTCCATTGCAGCTTGCAATGCCTTCATTTTTGCTTCCTGAGGGCTCAGCTGCACTTCTTCTTTTGCTTCTTTTGCTTTCTTTGCCATATTGTTATTATTTGATTTTTTGATTTGTGATTTGTTGATTTTCTCCCCTCTCTCTTCAGGAGAGGGGCTGGGGGTGAGGCTTTCTACAGTTCAAGGTCACCGTCGAAGATCTCGTGCCAAGGGAGACCTTGCTTGTTGAGCTGCTCCATGAATGGATCTGGATCGAACTCCTCAACATTATGTACACCAGGCTTGCGCCAGATGCCCTTGCAGAACATCATTGCACCAATCATTGCAGGAACACCAGTTGTGTAAGAAACGCCCTGCATACCAGTTTCGTTGTAAGCATCCTGGTGCTTGCAGTTGTTATATACATAATAGGTGTGCTCCTCACCGTTCTTCAAACCGCGGATACGGCAACCGATAGATGTCTCGCCTTCGTAGTTCTCGCCGAGGTCCTGTGGATTTGGCAATACAGCCTTGAGGAACTGCAAAGGAACAATCTTAACCTTTGCTGTGCCTGTGCCGTCAGCAAGTGGTGCCTCGTATTCAATCTCGTCAATACGACTCATGCCAAGATTCTCAATGCAGTCAAGATATGTGAGATACTGCTGACCGAATGTCATCCAGAAACGAGCACGCTTTATTGTTGGATAGTTGATTACAAGACTCTCAATCTCCTCGTGGTGGAGAAGATACGACTCCTTAGGACCTACATTAGGGTAGGTGAGAGGCTTGTGAATCTCCATTGGCTCTGTCTCGATATACTTGCCATTCTCATAGTAGAGACCCTTCTGAGTAATCTCGCGGATGTTGATTTCTGGGTTGAAGTTTGTTGCGAAAGCCTTGTGGTGGTTACCAGCGTTGCAGTCAACAATGTCAAGATACTGAATCTCGTCAAAGTGATGCTTTGCTGCATAAGCGGTGAAGATAGAAGTCACACCTGGGTCGAAACCGCAACCGAGGATAGCACAAAGACCAGCCTTCTCGAAACGCTCGCGATAAGCCCACTGCCAACTGTACTCAAAGTGAGCCTCGTCCTTTGGCTCGTAGTTGGCTGTATCCATATAGTTTACGCCACAAGCCAGACAAGCATCCATGATTGTGAGGTCCTGATAAGGAAGAGCAAGGTTGATACAAAGCTCTGGCTTGAAGTCATTGAACAAAGCCTTCAACTGCTCTACATCGTCAGCATCAACCTGTGCTGTCTGGATAGGCATGTCATAGCCTGCCTTGTGAATAGACTCTACCAACTTGTCGCATTTTGCTTTTCTGCGGCTGGCAATCATAAACTCTGTGAAGACATCAGCATTCTGAGCAATCTTGAATGCTGCTACTGTAGCGACGCCACCGGCGCCAATCATAAGTACTCTTGACATTTTCTATTTAATATTTTGTTGATTCCTATTGTTGATTCCGGATTCCCCGGAGAGTTATTTCAGTTCATCAGCGCTGATTCCCAACGCATTGAGAAGCGAGAATCCTAATATTTCCTGTCGGAAGTTGCCACCTGGCATTGGCTGCATTGCAAACATTGTGATGCGCTTTCCGTCATCGTCAACATGTCCCAAGGCACCGCGAAGTTGCTGATATGTAATGCCATCCTCGCCATCAGGGATAATCATCATGCGCTTTACATTCTCTTGAATCGCTGCAGCACCGACAACATCGTTAATGAACTGTGTCTTTGAAACGATATCCTCAACTTCAAGCACAGTAATGGAGAACTCGCCAAGATGGTCCTTGAAAGCCTTTCCGTTCAGTTCATCGGCATAGTTTGCTGGTGCAAAGTTCTCGAAAGCCTTGTGGCCCTTGTCGTGGATGAGCACCACCTGAACTTCGTTCTCGCCTTCGCGAATACCACCATCGAGTGCGATGCAGTCAATCCAACGAGCCAAATCGGCAGGAGGAATCTGGCGTCCAATCATTCGCTCAAAGTTCACAATGAGGTTGAATGCTACGCTGTCGATGTAGTCAGCATCGGCAATGATTATATTTTCGCTCCAATGAGTATTTTGTTCCATGGGTACAAAGATACGAAAAAAGTCTGAACTCCGCCCCTCGGAATACAGACTTTTTTACGTTATATTGATAAAAAAAGTTAGCAAGGCCGTTTTTTAGGAAGATTAAATACTTCCTGCACTTCCTTCATCGCCTCTTCGGTCATACCCTCTGGTTCTTCGCCCATATTCTTGGCGCACATATAGATGACTGCGGCTTTGTTGAGAACATCAACTTGATCGAAGGCATCCATAATATCTTGTCCCACAGCACAGACGCCATGCTTCTCCCACATCACTACATCGTAGTTTTTTATTTGTTCGAGAGTGGCATCAGCAAGAGCAACACTTCCAGGGAGAGCGTAAGGTACAATACCTATACCAAGAGGAGCGAATGCCAATGTCTCAGGAATCATACTCCACAGTGTACGTGTCATCACGCCAGGCTCAAGGAAACGGCGAATATGCGACATTGCCACAAGTTCAATAGGATGAGTATGCAGCGTTGCCTTGTATTTTGAACCCGTCTCAATGAGATAGTTCTGTAGGGCAAGATGACTTGGTAGTTCGGATGTCGGTTTTACTGGTTCATCAGCAATAATCTCATATGAAGCACAATCATCGCAGATACGAATGATACTACCATTCTTCATTGGTTCGCGTGCCAAGTCGCGCATACGCTTTTGTGTACCTTTTGCATAGAAATATGTTCCTTTGAGATGGGGAAGTGTCATTCCTATCTTGGCCTTTGGTGCTATTGCTGGCAAGTGACGAATCTCATCATCCACAAGTTCGGTAATATTGACAGTGATATTGCCACCATTTCTTTCTGCCCATCCCTTTTGCCAAAGATAGCCAGTTACCTCTGCAATCTGATCAATTACCTCTGCCAAAGCAGGGCGATTGTTTAAAATGCTCATAGTTCTTTATATCTTTCTTTTGTTATTTGTTCAAGTGATTTTCCTCGTGTCTCAGGACAACCGATAACGCCCACAACGAGCGAAGTCAGCAGTAATGCAATCATGCAATAAGCAGCAATGGTGAATCCTTCTCCGTTTTCTCCATAGATATAGGTAAAGACAAGGCCCCAGACAGCCGAGAGACCTCGCACAATGAAGAACATCAGACCCTGTGCTCCTGCTCTAAACTTGGCAGGGAAGAGTTCTGATCCCCAGAGCGCGTAGAATACCTGTACCGACATTCCACCTTCTATGCCCCAGAGAATAGCAAAGGTCCATAATCCTGTAGGACCATTGACACCAACAGCAACGATGATAACCCAAGCACTGATTGCAAAAAGCAAACCTAATATATAAATAAGTTTATGTGACGTCTTGTCGATAACCTTCGAAACAATGAATGTTGTTCCAACGATTATTGCCCACTGAATACAATTCATCCAGTTGGCAGTTTCATTGTCAACACCTCCTGCAGTCTCGTAGATGTGAGGCTGGAAGAAACCCATTACCGATGCTACGAGATTCCATGCAAGATAGATGGTGGCAAGGAAGAATACTGTCTTTATTGCCGTCTTGTTTGAGAACAGTGCACCAAATGAATGAAGCAAACCGGAATTCTCGCCTTTTGCTTTTTGTGATTCGCGACTTGCCTGCCATTCCTTGCTCTCTTCAAGATTTCGCTGCATATTCCATGCAATGAACGCTACAATGAACAACGAAAGGAAAACAAGGCGTGAACTGAATACATTGACAACTTCTACAGGGGCATTATTGCCTGCGATTGCTATTCCAAGCGTTTCTACCCAACCGAAGAGATAGCCACCCGGAGCAAAGAACATGCCTAATAGCAGAATTATCATAGGCCCAACGCCCCACGACATTTGTGAGATACAGATATTTCGTCCTCTGTTGCCAATCTCGGAACTCTCTGATATATATGTCCATGATGCGGGTACACCAATGCCTACAGAGATCCCAGTAAGAAGAAAACCGGCTAAAAGCATAGGGAAATTGACTGAACACATAATCAGCAATACTCCTGCCATGTAAACCAATAGATTATAGGTGTAGATGAATTTTCGTCCGTATCTGTCGGCAAGGAATCCTCCTATTATTGCACCAAGAGCAGCACCAAGGCAGTTTGCACTGATGAAGTTGAGCCAACCGAGATGGACTTCGCTCAGATTAAGGTATCTCTGCCACAATGTCAATCCGCTCGCACCAGCCACGATAGCACCCGCATCCAGATAATTGTTGAGCGACACAGCAAGTGTGCTCTTTAAACTTGATTGTTTCATTTCGCTGATTCAATTATTTAATACGAGGCTATTATCGCTTACTGATGGTCTCTGCCACATACTCGTCAATCGCGTTGATAAAAGTATGACCTACAGGAACATTCTGTCTCTGGCAGAACTCGTCGTAAACAGCTTGCCAAGGCATAGCCTTCTGTTCCTCAAGGAGAGCAAGGACCTTGTATCCTTCACCGGCCAGTTCGTATTCTGCAATAGTCTTTCGTGGTTCCAACAATGCACGAAGCATACATTTCTGTGCTGCACGAGAACCAATGACATAAGCACCTATTCTATTAATAGACCCATCAAAGAAATCAAGTCCGTAGTGAACGCGGTCAAGAGCGTCTGCTCGTACTATTTCCGAGAACAATTCCTGTGTAGGGTCGTCCATGATTGTCACATGATCAGAATCCCAACGAACAGGACGACTTACATGAAGCATCAGTTCGTTTACGAAAGGAAGAACTGCACTGACCTTATCGGCAGGACTCTCTGTTGGGTGGTAATGGCCTGTATCAATTGTCAGGAGAGTGCCGTTCTTTGCTGCATAGGCAGTATAGAAATCATGTGAACCGACGGTGAAACTCTCCAATCCAATGCCAAAGACCTTTCCTTCAATGGAGTCTTTCATCCATGGTTGCTTTTTTTCAAAAATGCTATCAAGCGACTCTTTTAGAAGATTGCGATAAAGAGCATGATTTACACTCATATCCTTACAACCATCATGTATCCAAAGGTTCATTATGCAAGGGTCGTTCTGTGCCTCACCCATTGCATTTGCAATCTCGCGACAACGCTTTGTGTGCTCAATCCAAAAGTCGCGAATGCCTTTATCAGGATTAGCCAAAGAAAGGTTTCCTGATTTAGGATGTGAGAAACTTGTTGAATTGAAGTCGAGTGGTGTCCCGGTTTCCTTTCCCCAGTCAATCCACGATTGGAAATGTTCTACTCCTACTTCATCGCGATCGACAACCTTTCCTTTGAAGTCGCCATATATCTCATGCAGATTTAAGCGGTGCTTTCCAGGAATAAGCGATTGTGCCATCAAGATATCCTGTCGCAATTCCTCAATGTTCCTTGCCGCGCCAGGGAAGTCGCCAGTACTTTGGATTCCACCAGAAAGAGCACCTGCCTGAACCTCAAATCCCTTAACATCGTCAGCTTGCCAGCAATGCAAAGAGAGATGGAAGTCTTCCATCTGTTGTAGAACTTTTTCTGTGTCAACACCAATCTCGGCATATCGTAGCGTTGCAATCTCGTATGCCTTTGTTACATTTTCAGCCATATTCTTTGTTTTTTCTGTGTTAGCGTCTTTTCTTTTGAGTATTGAAACTCATATCGCAAAGTTACTAATTTGAAATGACATTTCCTACTTTTTTCTTGGCAATTTTGTCACAATTGACATTTTTCAATAAAGAAATATCAAAAATCATATAAAAAGGGTACAACTTGTATCTGACAAAATAATAGTACGATTTTGTAATGTCCTCTTTGCAATTTAGGATATATGTATCAACGGCTTGTACTTTTTTACTATCAGACCCCCTAATTTCAAACAGCAAGTGTTACAAATACCAAAAATTATTGCTAATTTTGCAGAGTAATCGGGAGTTGTTTTTGCTGCCCCCGAGCAATGAAAAGAAGTAGATAATAAAAACAATATTTCAAAATGAGTGGATTCGCTATTGCCATAGTTGCAGTGTTTATCATTGGCTATGTGTTTATTGCTCTTGAGAGCGTTACAAAAGTGAACAAGGCCGCAATTGCTTTGCTCATGTGTGTTGTATGTTGGTCACTCTATGCAGTGGGCGGCATTTCTGGTGCTATCCATCCAGGACTCCTTTTCGGTCAGGGTGGTTTCGAAAGTGCCAGCGAACTTGGTAAGATCATTGAGGAGTATCTCGGTGAGGCAGGAACAACATTGTTCTTCCTTATGGGTGCAATGACAATCGTTGAGATTGTTGACCAGCACGGTGGTCTTAACTTCGTATCGGATATGATTCAGACTCGCCACAAGCGTAAACTCCTTTGGCGTGTTGCATTCATGACAGCCATTCTTTCTGCAGTACTCGACAACCTCACAACATCTATCGTGATGGTAATGATTATGCGTAAGTTGGTGCCAGATGCACAGGATCGTCTATGGTTTGATGTTACCGTAATTATTGCTGCCAACTCAGGTGGTGCATTCTCTCCAATCGGTGATGTGACAACTATCATGCTTTGGAACGGAAAGCAGATTACAGCCCTTGGCGTTATCTGCCAGATTATCCTCCCATCGTTTGTAAGTTTCATTGTTCCGACATTGATTTTCCAAAGGAAACTCGAAGGCGCCTGGGTACTTTCTACCACTAAGGCAGAGCGTGCGGCAGTTCGTCCAAGTGAGGTAACTCGTCGCCAGCGTACAGTCATCTTCCTTGTTGGTGTAGGTGGTCTCTGCTGTGTTCCTTTGTTCCATCTTGTAACCGAACTTCCTCCATTCATGGGAATCCTTCTCGTGCTTGGTATTCTGTGGTTCGTTACTGAGGTTATCTATCGTAAGCATGATGAGAACGACCCAATGGCAAAGCGCGTTTCTTCAGTTCTCGGTAAGGTGGATATGACAACAATCCTCTTCTTCCTTGGTATCTTGATGGCTGTTTCTGCCCTTGGCAAGATCAACGCCCTCACAACTCTCGGCTCATGGCTTGACGCTTCTACAGCATCACTTGGTCATATGCAGCACTATGTTGTAACTGGTATCATTGGTGTTCTTTCGGCTATCGTTGATAATGTGCCTCTCGTTGCAGCTTCAATGGGTATGTACCCAATCGCAGAGATTGGCGATATGGCATGCGATGGAATCTTCTGGCAGTTGCTCGCTTACTGTGCTGGTGTCGGTGGTTCTATGCTTATCATCGGTTCTGCTGCAGGTGTAGTGGTTATGGGTCTCGAGCACATCAGTTTCGGTTGGTACCTTAAGAATGTTACATGGAAGGCATTCGTAGGCTATCTCGCTGGTATGGTTTGCTATTGGCTCATCCATACATTCCTCTTCCCATTGTTTGCCTAATCAATGCGATTTCTAACGATATTATTCGGTCTGTTCCTGACGGTTTCTTTGTCGGGACAGACCGTTTTTGATTCCTATCTCGAGAATGCCAAAACCTTTGCTGAGGCGTTTCCGAGAGAGAATGTACACCTTCATTTCGACAACACAAGTTACTATCAAGGCGATACTATTTGGTTTAAGGCTTATGCCGTGACCGAAGACGACAATAGATTTTCGCGTATCTCAAAACCTCTTTATGTGGAACTTGTCGACCAGATGGGCAACATCATGGAACGACAAATAGTGAAGTTGATTGATGGCCAGGGTGAGGGACAAATTTCGCTCGCTAATGCTTACTTTACAGGATATTATGAGGTTCGTGCCTATACAAAATGGATGCTGGCGTTCAGCGATGATGCCTATTTCACACGCACATTGCCTGTATATCGTAAGACTGTTGGCACCATGAATGCAAGCCGACAGATTGCGGAATACAGAATGGACGAAAGCATGAAGCAACGCCCAAAGCAGAAACTCGATGTGCTGAATGTCAATTTCTATCCAGAGAGTGGTACACTAATCAAGGGTGTACCGACTGCTATTGGATTAGAGACTCTTAGTCGTGATTCCGGTTGGGTAAATCTAAGTGGAATTCTTGTTTGTAGTGACGGTAAACCTTTGATGCCGGTTTCTACAATCCATGATGGCATGGGTACTTTCATCTACACTCCGGGTGACTCGCCAGCAACTGTGCAGTTTGAGTTCAAGGGCAAGAAACGCTCATTTAAATTGCCAAAAGCTGAAGCTAACGGTTACAACATTCGTGTTAACAGCCGTGAGGATTTGTTTGATGTGACCATTTCCCGTTCAGTTACAACCCCGGTTACGCCACTTGCATTGTTCATTTTTGCCCAAGGAACACCATGCAACTATGTACCAGTTGACCTTTCAGATGCTACCACTAAGCGTTTCAAGATAATGACAGCCGACATTCCGAATGGAGTGGTGCGACTTGCCCTTGTCAATGAACAAGGAGGAACCATAGCCGACCGATTCTGCTTTGTCTATCCAAAGGATACTCTCTCGCTGAAGGCCGAAACAAATCAGGCTGTCTATGCTCAGTTTAGTAAGATTGACTGTAAGGTTCGGGTGACAGATAATAACGGAAAACCCGTAGTAGGTGCTCCTGTTTCTGTTGCTTTGCGCGATGCTATTGAGAGCGATTATATGGAGGATGAGGCTAACATCATGACCGATTTGCTACTCACTTCGGAGTTGAAGGGCTATATCAACCGTCCAGATTTCTATTTCGCTCAGCGTACTTCGGCCCGCAGAAAGATGCTCGATAATATGCTCGTCATTCGTGGCTGGCGCAAATACAACATTGAGGAGGCCTTTGGAGTGAAGGAATTCAAACCAAAGTATATGCCAGAGTCTCAACTTACGCTCTATGGTCATGTGAAATCATACTTCCAGGGAAATGCCGATCTTGGTGTGACAATCCTTGCTGCCAACGACACCACTCAGGTGGCAGGTGCGACAATAACTGATGCAGAAGGTCGATTCTCTGTTCCGCTCGATGATTTTGAAGGTCGTATGGATGCTCTTTTCCAGACTAAAAAGGCAGGAAAGAAGTATAACCGTGCATCTGTAATCAGTCTTGAACGACTCTTTGAACCTTCAACACGTACTCTCGACTTCGCAGAGACAAATCCACAGTGGGATGCTCCGACTGATACAACTCGCATCAGTCAACTTATTGCTGAGGTTGATCCATATAGCACTGTGGACGATGCCGACATCGTACTTGATGAACTCGTGGTGAAGGCGAAGAATAAAAACAAGAATATGCTCAAGGATACAGAGAAGTTTGAGCGTTCGATTCTTGGTTATTACAACATTCGTCAGATTATTGACAATATGCGTGATGAGGGCAAAATCATCAATGGCGATATTGGTAACATAATGCACGAAATCAATCCAAACATCAATTTCCGCGGTACTCACTACAAGGTTGATTCCATTGTCTATTGTGTGGGCGGAAAGAATATGAGTCGTGAGTTCCTTGATGGATATATCGATGATATTGAGACAGCAATGCTCTACTATGATCGCTCAGGCACAAAGGCTCTCCAGTTTGGCGAGAATTTCCAGGCCAAGGAGGCAACGGTTGAGGATTACTGGACACACCAGACAACAGATACAACGGATGTCGCGAAGGTTCGTGAATTGTATGCCCGTCTTGATTTCACTATGGACGAACGATTCAACCCAAACCGCAGTTATCTCGGCACTCGTGGTCTCCGTAAAACTTACATTCAGGGTTACAACAAACCGGTGGAGTTCTATTCCCCTCAATATCCCGAAGGAGCATTTGATGCCTTTGACGATCATCGCCGTACCCTCTACTGGAATCCTACGATGACAACCGATGAGAATGGCGAAATCCGTATTGATTGCTATAATTCTTCCAACCCTACATACCTGAGCATTTCGGCAGAAACGCTCGTTGATGGAAAGCCCGCAGCCTTGAATGACAATTCCATTGCCGCCAGTCGTGGTTCAAACGAACTATCTGTGCCGCAATAAAAACCCTCGAAAAAGGAATCAATTCTAAATAGAAAAAACAGTAAGGGCGTAATGATTTTCTCATCACGCCCTTTTCATGTGGTCATTTCACTGAAATAACACCATCATTCCACTGAAATGAAGTGCTCATTCCATTGAAATGACCTCCTCATTCCACTGAAATGACAAGACCAAACAACTGAAATGATTTTTTGTCCGTATTTTGGGGCATTTCCTTTAGTGGGCATTCTGCGACATAGGCCCATCAAGGAGAAGATTGTGCTCGCGCTTTTTGCGTGCCTCTTCTGTTGCTTTAGGGTCGGCTTTTATCCCCATAACGCCGAGCAATGATTGCCAGAACTCAGATGCTCTGCCATTCCAGATATTGTAGTCAAGAGTTGTGATGACAAGTGTTGCAGTTGGCAATTCTCTGGTGATGAGGCAAGTACCAGCCTCTTTCTGCATGTGCTCATAGAGAATTACCTGCGAGCATTTGTGCTCCTCGCCTTGCCAGTTGAATAGTGTCCAGTCTGTTTGTCCTGCAGTGAGAACAATGGTTGAATTGTCAACAAGTGGACCTTCCATTCCGTGTTTGATGATATTCTTGTCGCCATCCATATCGCAGAAGTATAGATCTGGCAAATCGAAATAACGTCCCCAAGTTGAAGTGGAGTCGTTTTCAAGTTGCTTTGCTTTGCGGTTGGTAGTATTTATCGTCTCTGGCAACCACTCCTTCAAATCGTTACTGATTTCCCCATCTGCAGCGAAAACAAAGATCATTGGTTTCGCTGTACGCTTAGCCTTCTTTGTGAGTATTTTCTCAAGGTCGCCTTTTGTGCATGTTGCAGCATCAATAATAAACAAAGATGACTTGCGAATATCATTGTCACAAACAATTCCTGCTTTCTCGGTGAACGAGCGAAGACTGTCAGTTGCACTCTCTGCAACGAATGCAGTATTATAAATAGGTGCAGCGAGTTCTGGCTTCTTTGGTCGCTGAATGTCGCGATAAGGTTCCCATGTATCACCTGCAAGTGCCGCCTTCATGGCATGGAACATAGGAAGTGGTTTGTAGAGAGGCAACTCTGGGTCGAGGCCTGGATTGAATGTTGTGACATAAGGCGGGATTCTTTCAAACTGATACCCCGGTTTTCCCTCCTCGTATGGCTTGCCAGGGAAGATTCCGTCCTCTATATTTGGCAAACGCGTGTAGTCATTATAACCAAGATTCAGTTGCTCAAGACCAAACCAGCACAGTTCCGAAGGAGAGAAATAAGCCACATAAGGTAATGCCATCTCCTTCACATTCTGGTAGATATCCACCGCCAAAGCCTCGTTGTGACCATAATAAGACCGATATGCCTCATCACCCGAGAAAGGATATAACTGCCAAGGTTGACCATAATAAGTTGCTCCGTTCTCGCCAATGACAATCGGTTTGTTGATGCCCTTAGGCAGTTGCTCAAGATGCAATCCATGGGCGAAATGCTTACTCCAAACAGGCATCATTCCCTCAACATCCTCATCTCCATCGAATGTGATGAATTCGCGAGTAGTGTCATAGAGTTTTATTGTCTCGCTCAGTTCAAAGAGTCGTTTGTTCCATGCTGTGAACAAAGAGTCTTTTTGTGGCTGATAGAGAGAAATAGCATGAGTTTCGTTGCCCGCACTCCAACCAATTACGGAAGGGTGGTTACGGTCGCGTAGTACCAATTTGTGTAAGTGCTCGGTATAACGTTCCCAAGTGATGTCCTCGTCAAATTGTTGGCGCACATTACTTCCGAAAACTCCATCTTCATCGAGCACCATCAATCCCATTTCGTCAGCAAGATCGTAGTAGCAACGAGGCCATGGCTGAGCATGAAAACGCACACTGTTGCCACCAACATCTTTAATCATTTGCATCCATGCGTAGGCAAAACGACGCGAGCAGATGAAGGCACTAAACGGATGCTGAATATCGCCGATACATTGTATCCGCTTGCCATTTAGTTTGAAGTATTGACCGTCTATCGTCAGTTCACGCCAACCGAAACGGGTGCTTTTTATGTCAATGCTGTTCTTCCCTTTGTTGACGCTTATTAGCAAAGAGTAGAGGTTTGGTGAGTCAGGACTCCAGAATTCCAGTTCGCCATTAACCTGAGAGTGGATGTCTATGGTTTTTGTCTCGCCCGGAGCAAGAGTCAAGCGAATGGTCTCAATATTCATCACACTTTCACCAAGGCGACTTGCTGGTTCGGCAGCGGATATAACATCCTTGCCGGCCATGTTTATCCATTTGCGTATATCACCTCCAATGGAAAGTTTCTGCTTCTTTGTTGTTTTGTTGATAAGAGTGACACTCGTCTTGAGTTCACCTTCTGATACTAATGGTTGAACGAAGACATCGCTAATGGAAATCTCTGGTAGGGCAAAGAGAAACACATCCTGCCAGATGCCAAGAAGATTGTCGGTGTTTGAGCCTGTGGCGTATGTGGCACTGAGATAGGGCCTGTTGTTTCGTTTGTCGAACAACTTCTGATGGCGCAACCCAATAAGAATCTCATTATCAGCATTGGTCGTAACCATTCCTGTGATGTCAATCTCAAATGGAAGGAAATTCTCGAAGTTATGGCCAACTTTTTTGCCGTTTACAATCACCTCGCAATCACCAGCAACTGCTTCAAAATGCAATATTATCCTGTGTCCCTCCCATGAATGAGGAACAGAAAAACGCTTTCTCAACCATGCCATTCGAGCGTGAGCCCAATGGTCTGGATAACTTGGAAAATAAATACTTGATGGGCGATAAGGGAATTCTGTTCCTTCGCCAGTATTTAATCCATTGCCCCATGAGTTTACATTGATGGCAGAAGGAACCTTCAACTTTGTTGCGTCCCAACCATTGCTCTTTGGCATTGGCAGTTCGGGAGCAATACCTGTGTCGGCTTTCCATTCCTGCGGAATTGGCATACATTGAACTTCCCAGTAACCATTGAGGCACAGCTCATCACGAAGAGGTTTTTCCTCTTCAGCAATAAGACCCAAAGCAGGGGCAAGATCGCGATTGAATATTGTTTTCTGTGGTTTGTCGTTATTCTCGGCTTTTGCTTGAAGCGAAATAATGCATAGTAATAATAGAATGTATTTCATAAAAAAGTCCCCCAAACGGGGGATTAGTTAGTCTTGTGTTTTTGAATATTTACAATGTGATCTTCGCCCAGACAGGGTAGTGGTCGGAGGCAGTACGGAGTTGGTAGCGCTTGAAACGCAACTCGCGTGGAGCATCACGACCTTCGAGTTCCTGTTCGTCAATCTTCTCCTCTGTCCAATAGCCGTTTGTCATAACAGCATAGTGGTTGACGGTGGTAGATGGCGATACGAAGATATGGTCGATACGCGAATCCGTAAATAGGTTTGGATTGAACGAGTTGAATGTGCCATTTTCTGCGAAGCGTTGCTTTGCATGAACAAACGAATCCTTTAGGATTCCCGACTCTGTGAAGATGTTGTAGATTTCGTTCTTCTGGTCCACATTGAAGTCGCCAGTGACAACAACCGGTGCATCGCCCGCAATCTCGCGAATCTTCTTTACTATGAGTTTTGCAGCCTCACGACGAGCCACAATACCGACATGGTCCATGTGGAGATTGAAATAGAAGAATTTCTTTGCCTTCTTCTCGCCCTTCACCTTGAATTTGCCCCAAGAACAGATGCGGATACATGCAGCATCCCAACCGAGTTCAGGGATGTCTGGACGCTCGTTGAGCCAGAAGTTGCCTTTGTCGAGGAGTTCAAGTCGGTTTGTGTTATACCAAATACACTCGTATTCGCCTTCCTCCTTACCATCATCACGACCAACACCAATATAGTCGTAACCAGACAAACCCTCCTTGAGGTCGAGCACTTGCTGATGAAGCACCTCCTGAGTACCGAAAATATCAGGTTGTTCGAAATTCACCTGACCGCATATTACCCCAACTCGCTGGTTCCAGCCGTTGCCTCGTTCCACATCGCCATTGCCGCCGTTGTTGCGGATGTTGTATGTGCCCACAAAGAGATTCTGAGCAAAGGCATCAGATGTGCTGATGCTTAATGACAGTAGAAGAACTACTGCCAGAAGAAGGTTTCTTTTCATTTTGCTGTTTGTTTTTTGTATTTGGTTGTTTTTCTTTCTTCTCGTTTCTGAAGTTCAAAGTGGTATTAGGCACATATTCGTTGAATATGGTGAAGTCCATTTCTGGTAGTTCGTAGTCCATTGGCTTGAACGGAATAGCCTTGCCCGGATGGTATATCTGCACCTCCACGGCTTGTATTCCGGCAGCAAGCATTCCCAACTCTTTTGCTGCACCCCAACTGAGGTCGATGATGCGTCCTTTGCGATAAGGTCCACGGTCGGTTACTTTTACAATTACTTCCTTGCCATTGGCAAGATTCTTGACTTTCAGCATAGTGCCGAAAGGTAGCGAACGGTGGGCGCAAGTGAGGCTGTCGTGATGAAGTCGGGCGCCACTCGCCGTGCGTGCTCCAGTGGCTTTTTTGGAGTAATATGATGCCTTGCCTTTCTGTACAGAAGAACTCGCCTGCTTCGTTTGAGCAGACATTCCAATGCTTAGAAATAGCATCAAGACGAGTATAATTTTCGACTTAATCAATAGATTTTGAGTTAGTTACGAATACAAAAGTAATAAAAACCAAGCAAAACACCAAATATTTCAAGTTTTTTTATTACTTTTGTCCCTACGAAGCAAGTTGACTTAAACGCAGAAGAAATGGAAAATCTGAAATGGAACCATGAAGATATTCGCGATGTGTCGTTCATGAATCTCATGACCCGTCGCATCTTCAATGTCCTGATTATCGCCAATCCTTATGATGCTTTCATGCTCGAGGATGACGGTCGAATAGAAGAAAAAATCTTTAACGAATACATGGAACTCGGCCTCCGTTACCCACCATCATTCATCAGGGTTTCGACAGTTGAGGAGGCAGCACATGTACTCGACACAACAAGCATTGACCTTGCCATCTGTATGCCTGGTAATGCCGATAATGATGCATTCTCCGTTGCCCGAGTGGTGAAGGAGCAATATCCGTCATTGCCTTGTGTGGTACTGACTCCGTTCTCGCATGGTATTCGCCGAAGAATGCAGGACGAGGACCTTTCCATCTTTGAATATGTGTTCTGTTGGCTCGGTAACACCAACCTCATCCTCTCAATCATCAAACTTATTGAGGACAAGATGAACCTTGACCATGACATCGAGGAAGCCGGAATACAGATGATTCTGCTCGTGGAGGATAGTATCCGTTTCTATTCGTCAATCCTCCCGAACATATATAATTATATTCTTCAGCAGAGTAAGAGTTTCTCGACAGAGGCCCTCAACCGCCATGCTGCAGCCCTCCGTAAGCGAGGTCGCCCGAAGGTGATGCTTGCCCGCAACTATGAGGAGGCAATACATATCTATCGTCGCTATCACGACAATATGCTTGGTGTCATCTCCGATGTCCGTTTCCCAATAGTTGCTGGAGGTGAGAAAGATTCAGAGGCAGGATTGAAACTCCTTCGCGAGATTCGCCGCTCGGATGAGTATGTGCCACTGATTATTGAAAGTTCGGAATCGGATAATCGCCCAAAGGCTGAGGCCGAGGGATTCCGTTTCGTTGATAAGAACTCAAAGAAAATCAGTGTTGACCTTCGCCGTATCCTTGAGGAACACATGGGATTCGGTGATTTCATCTTCCGTGACCCAGAAACCCGCGAGGAAGTAGCGCGTGTGACATCACTGAAAGACTTGCAGGACAAGATTTTCGATATTCCACGCGAGTCTATGCTCTATCACATCTCGCGTAACCACATGAGCCGTTGGCTTTCGGCACGAGCATTGTTCCCAATCTCTGCCTTCCTGAAGAAGATTACATGGCATGAATTGCAGGATGTGGATGCCCACCGACAGATTATCTTCGATGCTATTGTGCAATACCGCCGATTGAAGAATATCGGTGTTGTGGCAGTCTTCGACCGAATGAAATTCGACCGTTTCGCTCACTTCGCCCGCATTGGTGAAGGTTCGTTGGGAGGAAAGGGTAGAGGTCTGGCATTCCTTGACAATGTAATCAAGACGCATCCGGAATTCAATCAGTTCAAGGGCGTCTCGGTGCAGATTCCAAAGACAGTGGTGCTATGTACCGATATCTTCGATGAGTTCATGGACAAGAACGGACTCTATCACATTGCCCTTTCGGATGCAAGCAATGAGGAGATTCTCGCAGAATTCTTGAAGGCACAGTTGCCAGATTCGCTCTACGATGACTTCAATACCTTCATTGATGCAACCCGTGCGCCTTTGGCTATACGTTCATCATCACTTCTTGAAGATGCTCATTATCAGCCATTTGCGGGAGTGTACAGCACATATATGATTCCATATATGGAGAATCGTGATGCAATGATTCACATGCTTGCTGGTGCTATAAAGAGTGTTTATGCCTCGGTTTATTTCAGTGACTCGAAGGCATATATGGCAGCAACATCGAATGTCATCGACCAGGAAAAGATGGCGGTAATCATTCAGGAGGTTGTTGGTCATCAGCACGGAAATCGCTACTATCCAACAATGAGTGGTGTGCTTCGTTCGCTCAACTATTATCCTATCGGCGATGAGAAAGCCGAGGAGGGAATAGCATCGTTGGCACTCGGTTTGGGTAAGTATATCGTTGATGGCGGACAGACACTCCGCGTTTCGCCTTATCATCCATCGCAGGTGATGCAGATGAGCGAGACAGAGTTCGCATTGCGAGAGACACAGACACATTTCTATGCTCTTGACATGGAGAATGTGAGTCAGGACTTCAAGGTGGACGATGGTTTCAACATCAAGCGACTTCGTGTGAAGGAAGCCGATAAGGACGGAGTTCTCGGTCCTATTGCATCAACATTCGATCCATACGACCAGATGATTTATGACGGAGTGTATGAAGGCAGCCGAAAGATTATCTCTTTTGCGGGAGTGCTGAAGAACGGAGTGATGCCATTACCAGAGATTCTGCAGATGTCAATGGAATTCGGTGCAACAAGTATGCGCCGTCCGGTTGAGATTGAGTTAGCAGGAAATATTGAGAATGACGGTACTGGTGAGATTTATCTTCTCCAGATTCGTCCTATCGTTGATTCAAAGCAGCAACTGGACATTGATATTGCCACTATTGCCGATGAGGATTGCCTGATGAAGACAACCTCTTCGCTTGGTCACGGCCTCGTTGAGGATGTGACGGATGTGGTTTATGTGAAGACTCCGGAAAACTTCACCGCAATGAACAATCCAACTATTGCAATGCAGATGGAGGAATTGAACCGCCGACTTGTTGAGGAGGGTAGGGGATATATCCTCATTGGTCCTGGACGTTGGGGTTCAAGCGACCCTTGGCTCGGCATCCCTGTGAAGTGGCCACATATCAGTGGGGCACGACTTATTTGTGAGGTTGCATTGAAAGGCTATCGTGTAGATCCAAGTCAGGGAACACACTTCTTCCAGAACCTTACATCACTCGGTGTTGGATATTTCACTATTGACTCGCAGAAAGGTTTCCTCCGTAATGAAATACTTGATACTTTGCCGGCAGTTTTCGAAACTGATTATATCCGTCATGTGCGCTTCGAAAATCCAGTAAAGATCCTCATGGACGGAAAGAAACAACTCGGTGCTGTGACAATGTAAGAACATAGAATCTACACCTTATTATATATATAAAGGAGAGAACCCTATGCTGAGGCTCTCTCCTTTTTGTAATTATCAAGTACGCTGTTATTTCTTGAAGACGATTAATTCAACACTGTTGGAATAATCTATATTGTCATTATTGTCATTGTTGTCGTCAATCCAGATATTTAACCTGGTAGGAACCAATACTATATCAGGATTATCAGTGCTGAGTACGAGTTGAGTACTGTCCTTACTTGCTTTTTCCAATGCCTGCAGTGAAACTTCGCAGCGATATTTGTTTTCAGATTCATGGTATCTTCGTTCTAAGGTGATACCTACCTTTTGCTTCTTGGTATCACAGTATTCAGCCTTGCAACGATAATATGTAGCGTAATCAACAATCGTTGTATATCCTTCTGGAATCTTGATGTCATCTTTTGCTTCATAGTCAATATTCTTGCGAAGGTCGATATTATCATTGCCCATCATATTCCTGTAGAGGCAGGTTCCTTTTTTCAACAATCCATCCATCTCCGAATCTTTATAGTCGTGATTAAGGTATCTGAATGTCTCGAATATTTTTTCACGGGTTGTTGAATCCTTCTCGGTATGTAGCCACTGCTGGAATTCCGCCTCGCTCATAGGAAGACTCTCTGGCGGATTCTGCTTCATATACTCCTTTATCTGCTTCTTCATGTTCCACTTAGTGATGTTGCGGAAGTTGAGAGGATGCGATGAAGTGAGCAGAAGTAATGCGCCGAACGACAGCGATACCCAATGAATGCGTTTTGCACGAGTGAGATATAACCCCAGACAAACGGCATAGAACCAAATGTTTAGTGTCATCATATAGAGTCGTGGGGCAGTGATGCCATAATCGCTGAAACGGCGAATCAGGCCAACCGACATCAGTATTATTGCAGGAATCATAAACAGTGGAGCATATAATGCCACTTTCCTTTCGAATGCCTTTGCCTCACCGCGAAGGGCTGGATAGAGGAGGAATTCTACGAGAATGAGTCCCGCAATCATTGCTGTCACAAGCCACGCCACTTGTCCGTTTGGCAATTCCCATGTGCAGATGGTCTTCACTACATAGAACAGGGAAACAACAATATAGGCAATGAGCAATGGAATGAACAGAAAGCGTGTGACACCCATCAAGAATGGAGCAACGGCCGTTGACTTGTCGTGCTTGTTGCCCTTAAATGGGATGCGTCCTAAGAAGAGAAGCAATGGTAGAGTCAGGAAGCACACAACGAATGTGCAACCAAATACCTCGTCAGGAAGGTGAAGGTTGAAAAGGATGTTTGCTGAAACGAGCAATAACTCAACGCCTCCACAGACAATTCCACTGACAACCCAAGCAATGATTCCTCCACTGACTACTTTGCGTACAAAGTTCCACGACTCAATATCATCCTTGTTATTGTAGAACGGAAGGAAACAGATGCCAAGAACCATTGCCACAACGACCGCACCATGAGCAAAGAAGATTGTCTCGCCGAAGTCTTCGGATGGAATCGTATTAAGCACTATTGCGTCAATAAGTAATGCCAGATGGCAAATGCCAAACACTATCCAAAAGCGTCTCTTGTCTGCAATCTCTTCACCCCATAGTTGGAGCATAAGCGAGAGCAAGGCTCCTGTCGAGAGATAGAAGATGACAGTACCGTTGTAGTCTTTTGTATTGATTATCATCCAGCACAATGCAATTGTCAGTGCTGCAATGAAACCAAGACAAACGGAAAAACGACTCTGAACACGCAGAGCCGTAATCCTTAGATTCTTAACAGAAAAGAACTTTCCCATAGAATCGATTTTTTTTAAGTTGTTATTCCTCTGTGATATTTGCAATACCCTTACGGCAGATTACTGTATATGCGAAGAAGAGAATTACAATATAACCAACGAATGGAATTGCGAATGGAAGAAGCATATGAGCATCTGCGATGTAGCCTACGAGCAGGAAGAAACAACCACCCACAGGAGTCATCATAAGAATTGATGAAGCGGTTTTTGTCAGTCCACCCATACCTCTTAATGCCAAAGAGAAAATCGTTGGGAACATTATTGCCTCGAAGAAATAGTTTGCGATAAGAGCATAGATTGCCAGTTTGCCAGGACCAAGGAATATTGTACCCATGCAGACTGCGCACATTATTGCACAAATCAACAATACTATTTCTGCTCTGATGAACGACATCACTATACTGCCGATAAAACGACCGGCCATAAAGATAAACAATGCACCCGAAAGCCACCACGAAGCAGTAGTAGGATCCATAAGTCCTGGTTGCTTAACTCCATTTACAACATGCTCCATTGTGGTGAAGTTGATGAAGTAGGAGTTGATACTGATTTCTGCAATCTCGTAGCACAGAAGGGCCAAGAGTCCGTATATGAAGAGTTTGTGGTTCCAAAGAAGGAGGAATCGGTTGCCCTCAATGTCATCGGCTTCTTCGTCTTGTGCTTCATGCTTTATCTCTGGCAGTTTCACAAACGAGAATACCACTGCAAACACAAGTACAAGGATTCCCATGATGATATATGGCAGTGTGACGCTTCCTCCTGAGAAGAGATAGCCTCCTACCAATGCAGGAGCAATGGCTGCTCCAAGTCCGTTGAATGTCTGCGAGAGGTTGAGGCGCGATGCCGCTGTCTCGCGAGGACCAAGTTCTGTTGAATATGGATTTGCTGCTGTCTCAAGGAATGTGAGTCCGCATCCAATGATAAACAATGGGATGAGGAATGCAACAAATGTATTGATTGCTGCTCCCGGGATGAAGGCCAACGAACCTAATCCGAAGAGCAAAAGTCCAAAGACGACTCCGCGTCTGTAGCCCCATCTGGTGATGAACATTCCGGCAGGAATAGCCATCAGGAAATAAGCCAGATAGGTTGTTACCTGAATAAGTGTGGACTGAGTGATGGAGATGTGAAGTGTCTCCTGAAAGTGTTTGTTGAGAAGGTCTAAGATCGTTCTCGCAAAAGCCCACATGAAAAAGAGTGTCGTAATAAGTACAAACGGCACAATATATTGCTTCTCAATGAGCGATGCGTGTTGTGTTCTTTTAGACATAATGGTAAAGTTTAAAGTATCCCCCTCCCATTTGTATGAGAGGGGGTAGAGAGTGTGCGTCTATTTTACTTCTCGAAATACTTCCAGCAACCAGCAGCGAGAGCGCCACCTGCCAATGGAGCAACGATGAAGATCCATACATTCTGAAGAGCTGCGCCACCTGCGAAGAGAGCAGGACCGATTGAACGAGCTGGGTTTACAGATGTACCAGTGAAGTGGATACCAACGAGGTGGATGAGAATCAGTGTGAGACCGATTGCCAAACCAGCGAGGTTGCCAGCACCCTTCTCAGCGTCAGTTGTACCGAGAACAACGAGAACGAAGAGGAATGTGAGAACAGTCTCTACTACGAGAGCGAGAACAATATTCTCGTCGCAACCAGCGATGCCGTTAGCACCAAGACCTGAAGGAATACCATAGATGTAAGCAAGGAGAGCACCTGCTACGATACCACCAACGAGCTGACCAGCCCAATAGCCACAAGCCTCTTTCCAAGACATACGACCGCTACATGCAACACCAAGAGTGATAGCTGGGTTGATGTGGCAACCTGAAATACCACCGATTGTGTAAGCCATAGCAACTACAGAAAGACCGAATGCGATAGCTGTACCAACTACAGTAGCAGGAACTGATTCTGCGCAACCAAGACTAACAGCTGCACCACAGCCGAGGAATGTCAGTACGAATGTACCGATTGCTTCAGCAACATACTTTTTCATAATTCTTTTGCTTTTTTAGTTATACATAATGTTAATAGAGATATAGTCTAAAACGAAATGGAAGTCGTTTTTATTGTGCTGTTGACATTGTTTTTGACTTCTTTTCCTTATGGAAGTTTAATTTTCCTCCACTTTTGGATACATGCCGTACCACCACGAACTGTCATCCTGCAACCAGCGCTGGAACCATGCCGCCATAGAATTAATCCACTTCTTACGCTTTGCATAGTCCATGATTCCGTGGTTCTCGCCCTCTACCATAACAAAGGCTGTAGGCACTCCAAGAATCTTCATTGCTGTATACATCTGGATACTCTCGCCGATTGGTACATTGGTATCTGCTGTTCCGTGGGTGAAGAGGATTGGTTTGTGAATCTTGTCGGCATTGTAGATTGGCGAACGGTCAACATAGAGGTCCTTGCGTGTCCAAGGATAACTGTTTGCCATCGATACTTCTGAATAAGAATGTCCCCAATAGCCTTCGCCCCAGTATGAGGTGTGACTTGAGATTCCGGCATGTGAGATACCACAAGCATAGAGGTCGGTCTTTGAAAGAAGTCTCTGAGTCATGAAACCGCCATACGAAGCACTGACACAACCAATCTTGTCCTTGTTAACCCATGAGTTATGGTCGGCAAGCCATTCTGTTGCTTCAATGATATCTTCTGCCACTCCCTCACCGGCTGTGTTCACATGGCGAGCAGCCCATTCCTGACCGAAACCGGCAGCACCGCTTGGATTGACGATGAGTACTATATAACCAAGAGAATTCCAGTAGTGAGCAGGATAGTGCGAACCACCACCAAAACGCTTTGATGTTGGTGAGCAACCTCCATAATAGTCAACTATCACTGGGTATTTCTTTGTCTCGTCGAAGTTGGCTGGAAGATAATAGAAACCTGTCACTGTGTATCCTCGCGAGCAAGTGAAACTGAGGTCGTGACAAGTGCCGAGTTGTATTTCCGACATGCGTTCCTTGTTGAGGTCTTCAAGGAGTGTGAGTTTCTGCTTCTTGTCGAGTGTGAGCGAGTACATTCTGTCAGTCTGCAATGGACAAGCGCCATAAAGCACCATCAAAGGAGCATTGTCGGCTATTGTCACACCACCAATGACAGCAGTAGGCTGGTTGATCATCTTTATAGAGAGATCCTTTGGATTCAAGCGATACAATGACAAGGAGTCCTTGTTCTCGGCTGTGAAATATACCATTCCGTCAACCTTCGAAGCAATGACATCTTCAATGCTTGGATCGAAGTATTTTGTCACAGGAGTTACTTTCTTTGTTGGAATATCCATAGCAAAGAGTTGGTAATCGTACATTGATGGTGTCATGTCCGCAGGAAGGTTGCGACCGATGCCACCAAAAGCATCTGGTGTTCCCTTGATGAGAATTCTGTCAGTAGTGTTTGGGAAGAAGTTTGCTCCTGCCAGGAATCCTTCCTTTTCAACGAGATTGTCAACCTCCATGGTCTCAATATTCAGACGATAGATACTCTGCAACTCTGATGGACGCTGACGAATTGAGTCACTTGACACTGAGAACAACAGATATTTGCTGTCGTTCGAGATGTCAAGGACATAAGTGTTGTGACGACCATAGGTCAACTGTTCCGACATTCCTGTCTTTATGTCGTACTTGCCAATTGAATAGCGAGCACGATAGCCAGGCTGACGGTCGTCAGGGGTATACACCTCATAAACTCCATCCTGTTTCTTTGGACCTTCGTTATAGATATAATAAATAAGGTATTCACCGTTTGGTGCCATTGTCACACCATCATCAGGAAGGTCGCGTGCAATAACCTCGCTTTTGCCCGTTGCAACTTCAACGGTATAGAGATTCTTATGTCCGTTCTCGTTCTTTACATAGTAACCCTTGTCCTCGTTTGGCATCCAGTTGTAGTTTCTGTCGCCTTGCGAGATGATTCTGCCAGTGGCAAGTTCCTTAACGAAATACTCACGCTGCGCCTTTCCCTCATTGTCGAAATAAGAGTAGCCATAGGCGAGATATTTGCCTGAAGGCGACAATGCAGCACCACGATAGTACTTCATCTCCATATTATCGTCAAGGTTGAATGCACGCTTTGTACCTTCTGCCTTCAATGCCACATTTCCTTCCTTGTCGGCAATAATCTTCACTGTTGGTGCAATGGAGTCAGCAACATATTTCACAACGACATCGTACTGACCTGGAGAGAGTGGGGTAGAACCACCCACCTCTTGACCGCCTACAAATACCTTGCTCTGCTTTGCACCTTCCACCTTAATCTCTACATTTGAGTACGACTTGTTGGTGAAGGCTGTACTGAGGAGGTTCAGGGTTCCTTTCTTTGCATTGATACCAGAAAGTTCCTGCTCGGTTGCTTTCTTCAATGCCTCGAACGAAACCTTTGTGTCAATGATGTTCTCTGCATTATATTTCTTCTTGTCCAGAGTAGCACTGTCAAGTACTACTGGTGCCTTGACTGTCAGCGGGCCTACATATCGAACCTTGCTGACATTAAGTGTGTCGCCAGCAAAACAACTTGTTGTCCCGGCAACCATTGCCAAAAGAGTTATTACGATCTTTCTCATATTTTTTTGTTAGTCTCTCTTTAGAAAAATTCTGTTTAGCCCCAACCCCATTTGAGAGGGGCGTTTATCCTTAATCGTCCTCTCCGAACAGAGGGTCATCGTAAGTGAGCATTGTTGGTTTCTGCTCGAATTCCTTAAGCAATGCCTCTGGCACATATTTCTTATCTATAACAAGGCGGAACATATACTCTTCCCACCACTTGTTGGTCATAATCATATAGCCCTCTGAACCGCTTGAAGGTCCCCATGAGTTCTCAACCTTCCACTTTATTGGCTTGCGGAATTCATCAAGGTCAACGGCTGTAAGTGTCATGGCGTGAGTAGAGCCCGAATCGAATGTTGCAATGCGGTCGGCTTTGTTCATTGGGAATTCTGTTCCGAACAAAGAACCGTAGTCGTATGTGTCAACATCTGCAATACCGGTCTTTCTGTCCGACTGCTTGCCTACATCATAACTTGAATACATCTTGCGTCCATCGCACAACTGGCTGATTGCCAACTCTGCTATCTCCTCTACAGGGAGGTTGAGGTACTTCCAGTTATGTCCGTCGAAGGTGTGGCGGTCGTATTCTACTTCGTAGGTTTTGTGGTAAGGACGGCGAGGGTCGTTCATCACCATTATGAAATTACCGTTGAGTTCCTTACCTACAGTCATCTTATAGAATTCCTGTGGAGTATATTTCTTCTCGGCAATCATAACCTTACCGTTCTTGTTGCGGAAAGCATACGAGAATTCTTTCACTGGTTCGCCAAGTGTGAGACTGAGCATATGGTAGATTACACCAAGCATCTCTGTCTTGCGTGCCTCAATAGCCTTTGCCTTACTGCCGTCAGCCACCATCTTTCTGAGTTCAAGACCGTATTCGCGCAGTTTCGAAGCAACGAGGCGGCTCATGCGACTTGTGTTCTCCGATGAATATGTTTCTGGCTGTGCAGACATTGGTACAAGACCATACTTATAAGCGAGGTCGGCAACACCGCAGAATGTACCTCCATCATTGATTGGACTCTTGAAGAAGAACTGCACATCTGGATCTTCAATACTCTTGTCTGCTGTGTTCACTACGCCCTGAAGCATAAGGTTTGCCTTCTCCAACTGGTCCCAGAAGAAGAGGTAACTGTGCGAGAACTCCACAACGAGCGAGTCTGCATGCTGGCGTGCGAAATCCGAACGAAGCACATTCAGTCCTGAGAACATCCAGCAACGACCAGATGATAACTGGTTGTGGATATTCTGCTTTGGTGTTTCGATAGAGAACGACTTATCAACGGCATAGCGTGTCTTTGCCGACTTCGCCAAATCGTCGATGGAGTTGTTGCTGATAGCGTTCGAGAGTGCCTTGTCGGCTGCAGTCTGTGTCTGCGACTGTTGAATCTTTGCAAGCATCTCTTTTGAGATGTTGCCCTGAGCAAATGCTGTTGTGCCCAATGCGGCAAAAAGCATGATTGCTGCCAATGTCTGTACTTTTTTCATTATCTGTTGATTATTTTTTTTCTATCCTTCGGTTGTTGAAGTCTTTAGAACTTCATTTCGTTTTTAGTATGGTTTATAGTATTGTTCTTGTTTTTTATTCAAATAATGATGCAAAAATAACGAAAAGATTTTAGAAATCGTTGTAATTGCAAAAAAAATTGTATCTTTGCCACTGAAATCGGTGAAATTGTCGCGAAAAGGAAATAAAAACTATGTTTTTCCGTTGAGATAATACCGGTTGTTAGATTTCGAAATTTAATGAAATACGAATTATTAAGTAATATCGACAGTCCTGCCGACTTGCGAAAGTTGTCTATTGAGCAACTGCCGCAACTCTGCAAGGAACTGCGCGAGGACATAATCGAGGAGTTGTCTGTCAACCCTGGTCATCTGGCATCGTCGCTTGGCGTTGTCGAGATTACCGTTGCTCTTCACTATGTCTTTGATACTCCTTCCGACCGCATTGTATGGGATGTAGGTCATCAGGCTTATGGACATAAGATTCTGACTGGTCGTCGTGATCAGTTCCACACCAACCGTAAACTGGGTGGAATCCGTCCTTTCCCATCGCCTTACGAAAGCGAATACGATACTTTTGCCTGTGGTCATGCTTCCAACAGCATCTCGGCTGCCTTGGGTATGGCTGTTGCCGCTAAGCGCGAGAAGGCAATCAATACCGATAGTCCTGAGCGTAATGTGGTGGCTGTGATTGGCGATGGTGCCATGAGTGGCGGTCTTGCTTTCGAGGGCTTGAACAATGTGTCGAGCACTCCAAACAATATGCTCATCATCCTCAACGACAACGATATGAGTATCGACCGTGCTGTGGGTGGAATGGAGAAATACTTGTTGCAACTCGATACAAACGCTACATATAACTCTCTGCGTTTCAAGGCTTCTACATGGTTGTACAACAGGGGTGTTCTCAACGATAAGCGAAAGAAGACCATCCTGCGTTTCAACAATGCATTGAAGTCGGCTCTGAGCCATCAGCAGAACATCTTCGAGGGTATGAACATCCGCTATTTTGGTCCTTTCGATGGTCATGATGTGTGTGATATCGTTCGTATGCTCAATCAGTTGAAGAGCATGAGTGGTCCGAAGTTGCTTCATCTGCATACTACCAAAGGTAAGGGCTACGAACCTGCAGAGAATAATGCTACTGTCTGGCATGCTCCGGGTAAGTTTGACCCTGAGACGGGCGAGCGTATCGTTTCTTCGGGCGATAACCAGCCTCCTCGTTTCCAGGATGTCTTTGGTGAGACACTCCTCGAATTGGCAAAGCAGAATCCTCGTGTGGTGGGGGTCACTCCTGCCATGCCTACTGGCTGCTCAATGAACATCCTTATGCGCGAGATGCCTGAGCGTTGCTTCGATGTGGGCATTGCCGAGGGTCATGCGGTGACTTTCTCTGGCGGTATGGCAAAGGATGGATTGATTCCGTTCTGCAACATATATAGTGCTTTTGCACAGCGTGCCTATGATAACATCATTCATGATGTGGCATTGCTCAAACTGCCGGTTGTGCTTTGTTTCGACCGTGCCGGATTGGTGGGCGAGGATGGTGCTACTCATCATGGTGCCTTCGACCTTGCTGCTCTCCGTCCTGTGCCTGATGTGATTATCTCATCGCCTATGGATGAACACGAACTCCGCCGACTGATGTTCACTGCTCAGACTCATTCCGAAGGTCCGTTTGTGATTCGCTATCCTCGTGGCAAGGGTGTTCTTGTCGATTGGCGTTGTCCGCTCGAGAAGGTGGAAATTGGCAAAGCGCGTAAACTTCGTGAAGGAGAAAAAACAGTGGTCATCTCAATCGGACCGTGGGGTAATGATGTTGAGGCGGTTATCAATGATAACAACCTGAATGTCGGTCACTACGACTTCCGTTTCTTGAAACCATTGGACGAAGAGGCTCTGAAGGAGATTGCTGAGCGTTATGACCGCATCATCACCATCGAAGATGGTGCTCGTAATGGTGGATTGGGTTCGGCTGTCCTTGAATGGATTAACGACCACGGATACAACCATGAGATTGTTCGCATGGGTCTTCCTGATGAATTTGTTGAGCATGGCACAGTGGCCGAACTGCGACATATCGTAGGCCTCGACCGTGAAGCCATCCTTCAAACGATACTAAACAAGAATTAGTGAAATTCGCGAAGGGTTCACTGCCTGA